>OMQZ01000027.1 GCA_900313355.1 uncultured Rhodospirillaceae bacterium | reverse complement strand
TCGCGAAGCGGAATGCGACCTTCTGATTTTAAGCCGACATCAACTGTTGCAAAATCGTCTGTTAAGCGAATGATTGTGCCTTTAACAACAGAGCCGACAATACCTTTATCGCCGAACTGCTCATTTAAGAGTTCTTCAAAGTTTTCTGTTGTTTCGGGGATTTTAAATTCTGTAGTCATAAAAAAATATTTCAAAAAATGCCAGACCTTATATAAAAAAGCGGACTTGTGCGTGGTTAAAAAACTTTAAAAAAAGCGCACCCTTTGTTTTAAAGATGCGCCTTTTATACACCATATTTTTGAAATTTCAAGTGTTTTTTTGTTTTTTTATTCAAAAACGGTATTCATCATTTTTTCTAAAACACTGCCTTCCGATTTTCCATTATATACGACGGCTCCATCTTTTAGAATATAGGCAAAATCCGTTAAAGGCAAAAGCGTTTTTAAATTGTGTTCCACAATCACAAAGCCCGCTCCTGTTTTATCCTTTATTTCTTTAATTTTGGAAAACGTGTCATTGATCAGCTTTGGAGACAACCCGATTGAGGGTTCATCCATAAGCACCATTTTCGGCTTGTTGATGAAAGCACGCGCCAACGCCACCATTTGTTGCTGTCCGCCCGATAGATTGCCCGCAGGTAGTTTTAAGAATGGCTTTAATTCTTCAAAATAGCTTAAAACACGCTCAAACTCTTCCTCAAAATTCCGGCGAGATTTCCAAAAACCGGTAGCAAGTTCGATGTTTTCCCTAACCGTCATATCTTTGAAAACGCGGCGCCCCTGAGGAACCATAAAAATGCCGTTTTTCACAAACATCTGAGGAGAGGCTTTCACTGTTTTGTCTTCAAACAAAACTTCTCCCTTGTAAGGTTTCAAAAGTCCGAATGCCACCTTTAAGAGCGTTGATTTTCCGGCGCCGTTCGGCCCCATCACAACCGTGATAGAATCAGCTTTAAATAAAGCTGACACATCATTTAAAACTTTCTTTTTTCCATAGCCGGCATCTATGTTTTTTAAGGTGAGCATGACTTACACTCCTAAATATGCTTCTTGGACAAGTTTATTTTTCAAAACGTCTTTCGGGGCGCCTGAGGCAAGAAGCGTGCCATGGTCTAAGACAATCACATAGTCCGAAAGCTTTTCAATGAGCCCCATATTATGTTCAATCAAAATTACCGTTTTTGCTTCAACACGCAAAATTTCGATGATGGATAAAACCTCTTCAACCATCTGCGGCGAAAGCCCCGTGAACGGCTCATCAAAAATATAAATATCTGCTTCTTGCATCAAAGCTCTGCCGATTTCCAAGAGCTTTCTTTGCCCATAAGAGAGTTCTTCCGCTTTTTTGAAGCGATGGTCTTTTAAGCCCGTTTTGACCAATATCCCTTCAAGTTTTTTGCGATATGCTTTTGCGTTTAATTCAAACAGGCTTTTTTCAATTTTATTTTGAGCCACGCTCAAAAGCAGATTATCTTCAACACTTAATTGCTCAATAAGCCTTGCATCTTGGAATGTGCGCGCTATTTTGAATTTGCGGAGCTTATATGGTTTGATGTAAGGAAAAGCACGCCCTGAAATAACAACAGAACCGGCATCAGGGGTAAGCAACCCCGTAAGCACATTAATCAGCGTTGATTTTCCTGAGCCGTTCGGACCGATGAGCCCCGTTACAAGCCCTTTCGGAAAAGAAATGCTCAAATCGTTAACCGCTTTAATGCCCATAAACGATTTGCTCAAATGCAAGGTTGAAATGGCATCCAAACCTTCCTGATAAACGTCCATCCGCTCTTTTGCGAGACCTTTATCTATTGACCGATATTTTTTTAAATAATCTTTCAGCGCCATATTTTACACCCTAAATTTTCCAAACAAACCTTGCGGACGAAATGCCATCATTAAAACAAGAAGAGCTCCATATATCACTTGTTGCAATTGTGCTGCAGTTTCATAAGGAAGCCCCAAAAAACGCAAGCTTTCCGGCAAAGCAAGCAACAAAGCCGCACCTATGATGCTTCCGAAAGCCGAAGACAGGCCGCCCACCGTTATCATTGTAAAAAAGAATATGCCTTCCGCAAGCTGGAACGATGTCGGATCAATAAACGCAATATAGCTTGCAAAAAAACTTCCGGCAACACCTGCCATTATGGCAGACAATGTAAAAATAAAGTTTTTATATTTTGTCGTTTTGTAACCCAAGAAAATCGTTAGTTCTTCATCTTCACGCAAGCCTTTTAAGGCTCTGCCGAATGAAGACTTATCTATCAACACGAAAAGCGCATAAAAAAGCACCACAAAAACAAGCGCAAGTGCCAAAAACGAAACGGAAGAATAAAACGAAAATCCTGCAATAGACGGCTTTCCGATGCCGTATATGCCAAGCGGACCTTTTGTTAAAGACTTGAAGTTAAGCAAAACCGAAAACACAATCACCGATAACCCTGCCGAAACAATAGCATAATAATCGCCCTTAAATTTTGAAAGAATTTTGCCGACAATAAAAGCCGTTATACCGTTTAAGAGTATCCCGATAAACATTGCGCTCCAAAAATTAAAGCCGTGCGCCGTCATCAAAATACCCACAGCATAAGCGCCTATTCCATAAAATGCGGCTTGGGCCAGAGATACAAGCCCCGAGAGCCCCACCACCATATTCAGCGATAAAGCAAGCATGGCATAAATGCAAAACAAAATTCCGATATTAACTAAATATTCCACTTTTTATTCCCCAATTGTTTGCCATTTACCGTTTTGAAAGGTTCTAAAAACAGGATCGTTTGTTATAAAACCATTCTCATTAACAATACAGATTCCGCTCATACACGGATATTTCTTTTTGCCGTGAATGTAGGTTGTAATTTCTTCTGCCGTCGGTTTTTCTCCGTTTTTGTAAAGAGCTTCATAAGCCTCAATCATCAAACTTACAAAATCATAAAATACCGCGGAACCGAATGTGCTGTCAATATTATATTCCTGTTGTACACTTTCAACAAATTCACTCGGTCCGGGATTATAGGTCACGGTTGTTATGTTGTTATTATCATCTGAAGCTTTTTCTAAATCCATACAAAATGAATATATATAATCATTTGTAACAGAGCTTTCAACCAGTTGTTTGCGAATAATCGTCCTCTCAGGCGGAAAACCAAAAGTAAAAAAGTATTTGTACCCCTCTGCTTTCGCTTTTTCAATAGCAACGCGAAAATCTCTTTCGCCGGGGTTAAACGTGTTAACATTGTGGCGTATATTTTTTTCGGATAAGTTTTTTGATAAATATGTGGTTAAGGACCCGATAATACCTATATTTTCAGCAAAAATCAAAATATCATTCATGCCTTTTTGCGTCAAAAATTCTTCTGCTTTATCTGCAATGGCATCTATGGGCATGCCTTGTGTAAAAGTATATTTACCAAAGCGCTCATAATCGCCCTGTTCAATAGAAAAATTGTATAACACTTTTTCTTTTTCGTCGGTAATCGGTGCAATAACTCTTGCCATAGCTGATGTGATCGTCGCAAGCGCATCAACATTGTCTTGTAAAATAATCTTGTTGGCGAGAGTTGGCATAACCTGTAACTTTGCCTGATTATCTTCAAAAACAAGTTCGTAATTATAATGCTGATTTGAATTTGTTTTTTCTTTTAAGGCTTTTTGCATACCCGCTTTCGCCGCTTCTCCCATAGCCGCCTGCGGACCTGAAAGCGGTATAATTGCCCCGATTTTAATGACAGGCTTTACCTGCGTTTCAGGGGCTTTTTTTTCATCTTTGCAAGCTGTGAGTGCTAGAGCAAAACATAAAATAAGTATAAGTTTTTTCATGTTTTATTCCTTTATAATAACCGGTTCACCGTTAATTACTTTTTTAACAACCGGTTGAGCAATTAAAACGCCATCCGGTTCAACTGAAACAACGCCAACCGCGGTTTTTTGGCCTGACGCGTTATTTTCAAGATAGTTTGCAACATCTTCAGCATTTGTTGATCCTGATTTTTCATATCCGAATGTTACCATTTGAAGCATAAAATCCATATATTCGGCATAATTTGTCGTGTTAGAGCCTGTTTTTTCCTGATATTTTTTAACATATTCATCTGTCGCAGGCGCCGCATCAACATACCACATTCCTTCAGCAAGTTCCTTGTTTTGCAAATAGCTGAAAGTTTCTATGCCTGTTACGGGAATATTTATTTCGTTTTCGTGATATTGCCGCATAAAAACATCAATCGTCGGCATCGCTAAAAGCGCGATAATATAATCCGGTTTATTCTCTTTGATCTTATGAAGCATTAATCGAAAATCTTTTTCATTGATATTAACGGAATATACTTGGTCGATATTTAAGCCTTCCTTTTGCTTTAATTCATCAAGCATAACTTCCGGTCCGGTTGCCTGAGCAATCACCACATCAACTTTTTGGACCTTGTTTTTAAGGAGTGTCGTGTAAAGCAAATCTATTTCACCTTGAGGATTAGAAGAAGCTATGATATTATATTTTCCTTTTGCAACGTTCGGATCCGTGGCTGTCGAAATATGCAGTGTTTTACTTTGTTGTGCAAGCGGAGAAACAACTGCCCCAAAATTTGACAGAACAGTAATCAACACATCCGCTTTATCTATATTTATGATTTTTTGAGCTAAAACCGCTTGTTTTGAAAGCACGTTTTGATTGTCTTCAAAAACGACCTGATAATCAAATTTATGAGGTTTGCTGTTAAACTCTTCAAAAAATATGCTGACAGCATTTTTTGCTGCCTCACCGAAAACGGCTCCATCACCCGACATCGGATACAGGGCTCCGATTTTAATAACAGGTTTTGATTGAGGCTGTTTTGCCTTTTCTTCTTTACAAGCACCGAGTGCTAAAATCATACATAAAACTAAAGCAAACTTTTTCATTGTTTTTAATCCGCTATTGTTAAATAATTGTTTTTAACGATTGTTGTCTGACCTTTTGAATGGAACTGACCTTTTTGATCAAGCTTCAAATTCCCTGCTAAACCAAAATAATTTTGCTTTGAAAGCAAATATGCCGATATTTCGTCCGAACTCGGAATTCTATTGTGTGTCGGTGCATTTTCATAAGCTTCTGCAATAATTTGTCCGGTATCATACAAATAAACGGCATAAGCGGCATTTTCCCCTTCAAGCCCCCACTCTTTTTGGTATTTTTCAGGGGTCATGATTGAACCGATGTTGTAATATCCCTCATAGATTTCATAATTGTTTGTCATCGGCAAACCATCATTATAGGCCACCAATTTTTGAACATTTTGTACGCGAAATTCTTGCGTTAAGATATCGGCTTCCGGCTCAAATGCATAAATAAAAACAGCTTCACTCAGTGATTCTTTGATTTTTGAAGTCAAAATTTTAAAATCCCTCTCGCCTTTGTTAAAACGATAAATGGTATATGCAATCTTATTTTTTTCTAAAAGTTTTTCCAAATGGGCTAAAAATTGATCGGCCGCCCCAATATTTTGATAAACCAAATCAACATTTTGAATCTCATTTTTCTTTAAGAAGCTTATTACCGCTTCGTTTTCGGCTTCAACTGTTAAAAAGTTTTGAAAATTATATTTGCTTTGTAAAACTTCATCACCAAAACCAAAATTAAAGTTGATAATTTTATGCTCAGCGGCAAGTGGCGCAACAATCCGCCCTGCAACCGAAAAATATGAAATTAAAACATCAACTTTGTCTTGAAAAATAAACTTGTTTGCGATGTTTAAAATGTATTTTGCATCCATTTGATCGTTGTCTGTGATGAGCACATAGTGATACTTGTTATTTTTATTTTTGTTTACATCGTTGATTGAGGCAACCAAGGCCTTGTGTGCGGCGTTACCGATTGCAGCCATGTTGCCTGACAGAGGAAAAGATGCACCTATTTTAACAACAGGCTTTGCCAGCGTTTCAGGCGCTTTTTCTTCTTTACAAGCACTGAGTGCTAAAATCATACATAAAACTAAAGCAAATTTTTTCATTGTTTTATTCCTCTATCGTTTTTAATTTACCGCCTTCAAACTTTACCTTAATTAAGTCAGCATCAATGATTCCGTTTTCATCGACATTCACCTGACCTCCGATTGCCGAATCAAAATTTCTTAAATGGTACAAATCATTGTTAATTTGTTCGGAACTCGGTTTGGCATTATATTTTTCGTATAAATCGACGGTTATTCTTACCGCATCATATAAATTTGCCACACATGATGTCAGAGGTAAATCCGTTTTCTGCGCAAATTTATTTTTGAAATCAGCGGAACCATCCGGTGACATCACAAATTCTGTCCCCTCAAGAAGCTTTTTATAGTTGGTTGCCGGCAACAAATCTATGGCCGTATAAGGTTTATTTAAATTTGCTTCCATCGCTTGTTTAATAAATATGTCAAGTTCGGGATTGAGCATAACCAACATAACGATATCAGGATTTTGTGATTTTATTTTTTCGATAATAATACGAAAATCTCTTTCACCGAAATTAACCAAATTAACAGACGTTATTCCTATGTTTTTTTCTTTTGTGTCTTTTTCAATGTATTCAAGCATTTCCGTCATCGACGCATAGTTAATCGCTACAATCGCAAATTTTTTAATGTCTTTTTCCTGTAAAAGTTCTACAAAAGCTTTCGCTTGTGTTTCAGGCTTTGAGAAATGGTTAAAGGAGTATTTGTATTCTTCAAAAAATTTTTCGCCCCATGCACACCCGATATGATTTATTTTGTTTCTTTCCGCAACGGGTGCAATTATTCCGGCCGCGCCGTCAAACAACGACAAAACGACATCTGCTTTTTTTATGTCGGCAAAATTATTTATGTTCAAAGCCGTCCTTTTATAATCGTAGCTGTCATCTTCAATAATTAATTCGTAATTATATTTGCTGTCTGAGGGGATTTCTTCTTTAGCCATCAACAACGCCTCTTTAATAGCATTGCCGATATTTGCCATGTTTCCTGTCAGCGGTAATGTAGCTCCGATTTTCACAATTGGCTTTAATTGAGGCTGTTTTGCTTTTTGGTCTTTGCACGCACCAAGCGCTAAAATCATACATAAAACTAAAGCAAACTTTTTCATTGTTTTATTCCTCTACTCTTATTCTTTTTCCGTCTTTTATTTCCATCAAAACGGCCTGAGAATTGAAAATTCCCTCATCATCTTGTTCTAACTCTCCGACAACACCGTTATAATGTTTTATCTTTGCTAACTCATCAGCAGCCAAATTTTTATTGTCTGTTTTTTCAAAAGCCTCTACGGCAAGCATCACCATATCATACATTGTTCCGACACCATAATTAGATATCTCACCGAATCGTTGTTGGTGTCTTTTCAAAAATGTATCATTGGCAACAGCCGCATCTGTATAGTAAGCCCCTTGAGCAATTGATGTGTCGGACAAGGTGGCAAAAGTTTCTATACTTGTAACCAGCGCGGTTTGGCCTGTCTCTTGGTACTGCTTGAAAAAAGGAACAAAACTGGCACCGTAAATCAATGCCAGATAAGCATCGGGTTTTTCTTCTTTTGCTTTTGCAAACAGTATTCTGAAATCTGTTTCTTCCGGCGCAATAAGATAGCGCGAAACCTCAATTTCTCCGTCTTCTTTTACAAGATCCATGAAAGCATTTTCTTGAGGTAATGTCCCTGCATTATTGGGAACAAAGCTGACAATTTTTTTGATGTTACGTTCTTTGTAAAATTCCAACATGCGTTTTGCCGTGTATTTAGGTGTTGTCCAGTCGAGAAAATTATATTCTCCCTTTGCAATTTCAGCATCCGAAGAAAGACTTATATGAAGTATTTTATCAGCATCGGCACGAGGAGAGATAATTTTTCCCGTTTGAGAAAACGTGCTTAAAATTGCATCAACTTTATCAACCGATTTTAATTTCGGATAAATCAATGCTGTTTTACCGGCTTCATAGCCATCGTCTTCAACAACGAATTCATACTGATTTTTAAGGTTACGTGTTTTCAGATCTTCCTCTGCCATAATAACGGCACTTTTTATTCCCTCACCCACCATTGCCAAATTACCGGTCAACGGTGCGACAATACCAATCTTTATCGTCGGCTTATTGTTTTGCGCAACTTTTTTTTCTTCCTTACAAGCACCAAGGGCTAAAACCATACATAAAACTAAGGCTATTTTTTTCATGTTTTATTCTCTTATTCAAGTGTTTCCACAATCGGCAAGTACCTGATTGCGTGACCGTCTAAAGTCAGCTTTCCGAATATGCTGTCATGTTGTTTGATTATTTGACTTAAATCCGTATTTTTATTTTTTAATATATCCAACATCAGTGATAACTGTGCATAAGTTGTTGACGACATTTGCTCTATATGCTTGCCATACTTTTCATAAAATGCTTTTTTAAACGTTTCATTTTCACTTCCGACGTTTAAACAAAAGCGTCCTTTATAAAGTTCCGGAGTAGGAGATATGAAAAATGCATATAAAGATGTTATTTTCGCATCAGGGGCTATTTCCAACAACTGTCTTGTTAAAATATCAATTTCAGGCATCCACGCTTGAAGAAGAAAAATATCCGGATTTGTTTGAGCCGCTTTGTGCAATAATATGCGATAATCCGTTGAGCCGGGTGTAAACTTTTCATTAAAAGTTAATGCTATATCATATTCGGGTGCATATTTGCTTACATTTTCTTGAACCAGATTGGCATACATTTCATTAGACGAAATCAATGCGAGGTTGCGATATCCTTGTTCTTGCATATATTTCAAAATTACTGCAGCCTCATCTGCCACATCGGGAGCCATGGTATAGTTATAATTTTTTTGGGCAAAACGCGTATCGCTTGAAATGCCTAAATGAATTATTTTAGCACTTTCGGCCATATCAGCCACAACGGCGGCCGTTTGTGATGTTCCCGTCAGTAAGGCATCAACTTTATCGACCTCGATCAATTTTTTTGCGCCTATCGCTGCTTTTGCCGGCTGTTGTTGATCATCAAAATAAATCAGTTCATAATTGATATCAGGTTTTTCATATTCTTTTACAAACTCATACCCTTCACGCATTTGCGATCCCATATATGTATTTGCACCCGTTAAAGGCAAAATCACACCGATTTTAACAACGGGTTTTTCTTTTGTCGCTGTTTCCTTTTGATCTTTGCAGGCAACAAGGGCTAAAAACATACATAAAACTAAAGCAAACTTTTTCATATTTTTATTCCTCCATAACTTCCATTTGACCGTTTTTGATTGTGTACAGGTAGGCATTTGTTTGCATCATACCATCTTCATCAAAAGAAATATCACCGATTGAAAAACTCTTCATTTTAAGATCTAAAATATTGTTTATCACTTTTGCTTTGTCTTCTGAAGTGTAAGCATGTCTTACAACCTCAAAACAAGAATAAAACAACTCGGAATAATTTGTCGCATCAGAGCCTGTCATTTCTTTATATTTTGCGACATAAGCCTTTGTTGGCACAACGGCGCCCGAAAACCACGTCCCTTCAAAGAGCGTTTTATCCTCAGGATAGCCGAAAGATTCAACGGATGTAATTAAAATATCTTTATTGATTTCACGTAACTGTTTTACAAAAATTTGCAACTCCGGAGGCTGTAGCTGAACAATCATGGCATCAGGTTTATCTTCCAGGATTTTATGAATCAATATTCTGAAATCTCTTTCACCGCTGTTGATGGCATTGTCTGATACGATGGTGATTCTGCCGTTTTTTCCGGCCTTACGAACCTGTTCCGCAACAGATTGCATCATAGCCGTGTTTTGTATCACAAAAGCCACCCGATTAAGATTTAATTTTTCCAATTCTTCAATCATTCTTCCCGTATTTTTGTTCGGCGGCGTGCTGGCCGTAAAGTTATATTCGCCTTTAGCAACATTCGGCTCAGTTGCCATTGACATGTGAATAACGCGCGCATCTTGCGTAATCGGAGAAACGACAGAGCCTATATCAGAGCTCAATGTTACAATCACATCAACTTTATCAACATCTATCAGCTTTTTTGCAACGATGGCGCTTCTTGCCGGATTAAAAGCATTGTCTTCAATAAAAAACCGATAGCGACGGGCTGAATTTTTTGTTTCATCGTCTTCTTCAAACATTTTAACGGCGACTTTCATCGACTCACCAAAATGCGCATATTCGCCGCTCATCGGCGCAATGATACCTATTTTAACGACAGGCTTTTCTTGAGGCTTATGGGTTTCTTCTTTACAAGCTATAAGAGAAAGAGCCATAAATAAAGATAAAACGATTTTGTTCATATTATTTCTCCTCAAAGACAATAAGCTCATTATGATCAATCGTAAGCAATTTTGACGGAATATAAATCAATCCCTTGTCTTTCACGATTTCTTCATCATATATTGTCGGAACGCTGTGTTGAGAACTTAAAAAAGCAGCGGCAACCTGTTTGTCCGTTGTTTCAATATTTTCAAAGGCATAAACAATCGCATTAAACGAAACATAACCGACTGTTGCGCCAAAGAGGTAATTCTCATCTTTATATTTTTCGTGATAAGCATTCAAAAAAGACTTATTCGGTATAGCCGGAGAACCGAAAACACTGCCTTCATAAATGCTTCTGTTGGCAACGTTAAGCCCTAAATCCAATCCGGTAACAATGATATCTTGTCCTATAATTTGCTTTAATTGTTTGGTTAAAATATCTGCCTCCGGCGCAAAAGCCCCGATAATATAAGCTTGAGCTTCAAAAGATTTAGCTTTGATGATGTCTGTTCTGAAATCTGTTTGTCCGAAATTGAAGTTCCTTTCCTGATATTCAATATCTCTTTTTTTGAGCAGCGACTTTAAAATCTCTGTTCCACCGATAAAACCTGTTTGATTAACCGTAAACAAATAAACTTTCTTAATTCCTTTGTTAGCAAGGTAATCCGCGATAAGCTGAGCTTCTTGTTTAATATCCGCATAAACATTATAATTGTATTTATCTGTTACATATTGCGGAAACCACGATTGTCCGAAATGAATAATTTTGTTTGTCGTAGCCATCGGACCGACAATATTGGCCGCGGGGTCAAACATTGTTATGATAACATCTACCTTATCCACACTGATCATTTTTTGTGCAATATGTTGAATATTTTTATTAGCATTTAAGGAATCTTCAAAAACAATCTCATATTTGTTTTTTAAGTCTTTCGATAAATTTTCTTGAGCTAACAGAATACCTTGTTTTTCACTATTGCCCCAAACGGCTAAATCTCCGCTTAAAGGAAGGATAGCACCTATTTTAACGACAGGCTTTTCTTGCGGTTTTTTGTTTTCTTCTTTGCATGCCCCAAGCGCCAAAATAAAACACAAACTTAAAATCAGTTTTTTCATGTTCTACTCCTCAATAACGACCGGAACACCATCTTTCATTTGTTTGACAACAGCGGGCGATATTACAATCCCTCTTTCATCCATTATCAATTCACCGACAGCCCCTTTATATCCCTTCAAATTGAGCAAATAATCGGCAACTTCATCCGAGCTCGGAATTTTTTTGTTAAGCTTATACAAATCGGCATATGCCTTCATCAAAAGATTCGCCACATCATAGGCATATCCGACCGAAAAATAATTTTTCGAACCGTTCGTTGCCGTCAATTTTTCCAATAGTGCTTTGTTCCCATCAGGCGTTGTTACAAAGCTCATTCCTTCAACCGACGCCTTGTCTTGCGCAAAAAGCAAAGAATCGATCGCAACCAAAGGAACTTCAATATTTTTCTGGAAAAATGTCTTTAAGAAAATATCCAAACTTGGCGGCAAAGCCGCAATATACCACACGTCAAAATTGTTTTGACGAGCTTTTTCAAGCATTAAGTCAAAATCCAAATTATCCATGGAAAAATTGAAACGTTCTGTTTTAAGACCCTTTTCTTTTAACATTCTTTCAACCTCGTCGGTGTGCTTTTGCAACGCCGGTTGATAAACTGCAAACAGCGCAACTTTTTGAGCACCTTTATCTTCTATTTGTTTAACGAGCTTTTCCGCTAACTTTTGCGACGGGGTAAAATGCGTAAAATTATACTTTCCTTCAGCAACGCGATCATCATTGCAGATAGCAAAGTGGATCATTTTCATTTTATCGGCAATCGGAGAAACCACATTTCCGGACATAGAGCTCCAACTGATCAGCGCATCGACCTTATCAACGTGAATTAATTTATTTGCAGCAACCGCAGCGCGCTTTGATTCATAGCCGTAATCTTCAAAAACAAATTCAAAATCGATGCCCGATGAAGCAAAATTTTCTTTAGCAAATTCGATGGCCTGACGCACATTTTGCCCGTTTTCCGCATATTTTCCGCTCAGCGCATCAACAACGCCGATTTTAACAACAGGCTTTACCTGCGCTTCAGGCGCTTTTTCTTCTTTGCACGCACCAAGCGCCAAAACAAGACACAAACTTAAAATCAGTTTTTTAAACATTTATTTCTCCTTTTTTTCAAAAATACCATTCGGACGGAACATTAAAAAGATGATAAAAATTACGAAAGCGACTAAATCACGCCATTCGGACGATAAAGCCAAAACGCCGATATTTTCGGCAGCCGCCAAGAAAAACGCACCCAAAAACGGACCTTTCATTGTGCTCATACCGCCGATAATTGCCGCAATAATGCCTTTGAAAAGCAAATTAAAGCCCATTGTCGGCTCAAGGCCCGTATCAAAGCCTGTTAAAACACCGGAAAGCCCTAAAATCATACCTGCTATTGCAGAAACGATTAAGATGATTTTGTTGTTGTTCAAGCCCGTTATATCGGCCAACTTTGGATTGTCATTAACCGCACGTATTGTTTTACCGAAAAACGTGTGAAAGAGAAGCCCGTTCAATATTCCGAAAATCACAAAATCTGCGACAATCGTTAAAAACTGAACTTTCGGCATTGAAAAAGAAGCAAAATTAATGTTTTGTACGGACACCCCGCCTAAAATTTGATATTGCGGACCGAAAGCAAGGTGAATAAATGCTTCCGAAATTGTATAGAGTCCCAATGATACCACCAAAAGAACCATTGACGATGCACCTTTCAAGCGAAACGGTGTATATACAAATCGTTCAAGCAAAGCCGACAAAACGGCGCAAAGGACAATGCTTGCGGGAATCGCAAAAACAGCAGGAAGCCCCGCCAAATTTGTCAGGGCGTATGTGCCATATGCACCTAAAGCAATGATTGAGCCAAGCGTTAAATTAAAAAACGGCGAAACCGAACACATCAGCGCAAAGCCCATCGCCATTAAGCCGTAACCCGCACCGACAATCAAAACATTAATGAGCAAAACAAGAAACATTCGTTTTCAAACCCTTTCAAACATGCGGATTATACGGTTTTTAAAACGTCTTTTAAAGCATTTTTTGTTTTTCATATACAAAAAAAACCCGCTTGAAAACAGCGGGTTTTAAACTTTTCAAAAGAAAACTATTCTTCTATTGAAACAGGTTTTCCGTCTTGATATATTTCAAGGATAGCTTCGGAGTTGATAAGTCCGCTGTCTTCAACAGAAATTTTTCCGACAGCACCGCTCCAATTCTTAATCGAATGGAGTTTTTCAACCACATCTTTTGTATCCGGCACCGTTTTTCCTTCTTTAACCGGTGTGTTTTCAAAAGCCCAAATCAACAGATCCAAGTTGTCATAATGGTTGCCGTTGCAGGGCTGGTTGTCTTCCCCTGTTCTTTCCTGGAATGCACGGCTGAACTCTGCTGTTCCGTTCGTATCTCTGACAGAATACAAACCTTCAACCATCGTCCAATATTTTGAGGGCATTTCGTTGAAAACATGCAATCCGATAAGCAATCGTTTCCCTTGAGTTATTTCATTAAATTGTTTGATAAAATTAACCGTTCCGGGCATCATTACAAAATCAATATATGCATCCGGATTTAATTGTTCTAACTTACGAATCGATACCCTAAAATCAGTTTCCGAAATGTTGTAACGTTCCACCGCTAAAACATTAATGCCGTTTTGCGTAAGCTTTTCCTCCATAACTTTGGCTTTTTCATCATAAGCTGCAGCTGCCGTATAAGCAAAAACAACATTACGAACGCCTTTCTCTTTCAACAAAGGCACCAACTTTTCGGCCAATTTATCGTCTTGTGTGAAGTGATTGAAAGAATAATAAGGTTTAACAATCTCTTTCATACCGGCACAAGCCATACTGATTACCTGATTTTTATCTGCAACATCTGCGACAACAGGTCCGACAATTCCCCAGGTAGATATAATACCTTTCACCTTGTCAACATTTATAAACTTGTTAGCTACCATTGCCGCTCGCGAAGTTGCCATTTGATCATCTTCAAAAATGACCTCATATTTGTATTTTGTATTTTTGTTTTGCCATTTTTCCAAAGCCATTAAGATCGCTTGTTGGTTAGCATGACCGATACGTGCATATTCACCGCTTAAAGGAAGCTCCGCACCGATTTTGATAATGGGTTTTTCCTTAATTTGTGCTTTCTTTTGCTCTTTACAAGCGCCTAGTGCCAAAAGCACACATAAACTTAAAATGACTTTTTTCATAGCATTATTCCTAAATAAATTAAAATTTCTTATCAGAATTTAACCGCTTTATGATAAAGATTAACATTTAAAAATGCAAGAAGATTTTTGTTTATATTTTAAAAATTAAAAACCCGCTTGAAAACAGCGGGTTTTAAACTTTTCAATGCAATAAAAAAGATTATCCCTGACGAGCTTTGAGCTTAGGATTCTTTTTATTGATAACATAAACGCGACCTTTGCGGCGAACAACTTTGCAGTCTTTATCGCGCGTTTTCTTAGATTTCAAAGAACTGTAGCACTTCATTTTTTTAATTCCTTTTCGTTATATTTGGGCGCAAGATATTCTAAAAGATATGAAATGTCAACTAAAATTTTTTTATTTTATGATTTTTTTTATTTTAATTGCTTTTTTACTTATTTTATGTATGATATCGCCATATTAAAATTTGGGGAATACTTCGATGAATAAAACTTTATTTTATGCTTTTTTATCACTTTTGCCCGCCTTCGGTGCCGTTGCTGCCGAGCCTACCTACCTTGAAGAAGTTAAATCTTTAGGCTTTGTGTCGGGGCAAGGACTCGCCTGTCAGGCTTCAAAATACGACACTTTTGAACTTTTGGCCCGTGCTATTTTAATTTCAAAAGCACAAAGCGATGATATGCAGGAACAAGGAATGCGCGCTTTTAATGAAGGAAAAGCAGAAGCGTTTATCTCAAAAATCAGAGATAATATGTCTGATTGCGCCCAAATCAACAGATCTTTTGATAACCAACAGATTTTTAAGGCTGTTTTATATGGCGACGGCACAATTAAAATGCCCGACGGAAAACTTGTTAAACCGCGGCACGCTTACGATGCCACTCTTGTTTATAAAAAAGATCCGAACGCCAGAGATGAAATGATTAAACTTTATCAAACACAGCACAACAAAATCTTAAACG
>OMQZ01000043.1 GCA_900313355.1 uncultured Rhodospirillaceae bacterium | reverse complement strand
CGATGAAAGTTGCACTTGCAACAAGATCGGCTTCTGCGATTTCGTTTGATCCGTCAAGTGTTTCAGGATCAAGCCCGACGTTGCAATACGCGCTTAAGGTTGGTCAAAATATGATGAATATTTTTAAGGAAGCCGGCATCAAAACTATTAAAGAAACATACGCGCAACTGCTTGATTTGGGCGAAGATCTGTATAATCCGGATGCATTCGGAAAGATTAAGAGCACGCACGAAGCGATGCTTTCAAATCTTGCTAAGGTTGCTTTTGGGGCGGCGATTGCAAAAATTGACGATCTTGTCATTAGCAATACGGCTATATTGGCAGAGGCACCGCAATTGTTCTATCAGATTATCTTTAAATCCGATTGTGAGGGAGCTAAGTGTAAAGAAGAAGATGCGCAGTATTTCGTCAGCCTTAAGGGGCGGGCGCGTGACTTTACGGTTCCGAGAAAAATTACGCCGGAACGCACGGCTCCTATCAGAGAAGTTTTCCACTTTGATTTGGGTGATTTTGATTATATCTTAAAAACAAAAGGACGTTGTCCTAAAGGCTTAAAGTCAATGATAAATCCGAAAACTATCAGAGCCGAATTTTTGAATGTGGGTGAACAAATTCCGAAGATTTGGACCTATATTTTGCTTCCTGACGGGTTTGTGGACAGAGATGTCGATTTAGAAGATATCTTGAATCCTGGGTCGCCTGATTTAACAAGTAAGAAGTTTTTGGACGACAAGGGCGAAGGCGGACAGGTCAATGATGTGGGCGAATTGTCGATTTTCTTGAAATATGACAACGGTTTGACGTTTACGAATCCGCTTTATGATTTGGTTTGTTATTTCGAAAAGGCGGAAACCGCAAAGAAGGTTGATGAGGATGAATATCACGATAACGAAAAGAAATTTTTGGGACGAAACCAAATCGGCGATTATCTCCAATTTGTGGATAATGAACAAGTTTATCAGACCTCAATGGATAAATTAAAGGTTAAAGTCGATGAGGGGCGTGAGGCAATTGAGGAAGTTCTTTCAAAGATTGATTGTTCATACAAGCCGAAAGAAACGGGATATTTGCCTGATTCAGATGTTGAAACAAAAATCGTTTCTTCCGAATATATTGCCGATCAGGAAACATATGAGGCTATTTTGAAGTGCTTGGATAATGGTAAAAACCTCTTTATTTCAGAGGCTGAGGAGCTTTTGAAACAGTTGCCGGCAGATGTGTTCGCAAGCTATGATTATGACCCTGTGCATCCGGAATATACAAATGTTAGAAGCCGTAAACAAAAGATTGATAACATGGCAAATATTCTGATGACTGACTTTGATGAGCTTGTTTCAATTTCGGATAACTCAACCTTAGACGATGTTAAACAACAGATGACAACCAAAGAAACGGACAATACTGTTGTGAACAAGTATGATAAGGCTGCTCGCGACGAATTTGAAAAGAACTTGGATAATATGCCGACACCTTATCGGGCAAAGTATTTTTAAGCTATGGAAATAAAATCAATGGCAAATGTTTTACAAAACGGACAGAAACAACAATATATCGGCAAGCCTAAAGCACCGCAACAAGGATATATCACAGATGAGCAACTCGGCTCAAGTTTGAAAGAAACATATTATCAATGGCTCTCAAGGCTTGTGACATTGTTTTGTGTTATCTCTTTGATGTTTTTTGCTTCGGCATCGCTCGTTTTGTTTCGAATGGCGCCGCAGGTTATGGTTGAACCGTTTTTGATTATCAAACAAGATAATTCGGATGATATGGTTCGATACGAGGTTATTGCTCAAGATATGGCCTCTTCAAAGCAAATGATGGAGATATTTGTCAGACAATATGTGATGCTTCGCAATACGATTTTAAATGATGAGCGAGAAATGCAAACCCGTTGGTTTGGCGGAGGAATCGTCAATTATATGTCAGCACCTTCCGTTTTTCTTAAGTTTAAGAAAGAAACCGTTGATAATCTCTCCGAAATTTTAAAAGAAGGTAATGTTCGAGATGTTGAAATCATTTCAATCGGCAAGGTCGGTGGTGAAAAAAGTCCTGTTTGGAAAGTAGATTTCAGAACCTATGATTTAGGTCGAGGATCCTTAAACACAAATGGAAAATTGGTTTTGAAAACACGCTATTGGACAGCCTCCGTAACCGCCTTTTTCATTCCCTCCCGCATGTTTATGGGGCGGCGCTTAATGAATCCGCTCGGATTTACGGTTACAAGGTATTCGCAAACCGAAGTCGAAATCCTGTAAAAGCTCGTATAACTGGTCATCTAGAGCTGAAATTGCAAGACGGAAGTGTCCTCACGTACCTTTAATGTACGCTGCGGTACTTCCGCTTTTATTTCAACTCT
>OMQZ01000079.1 GCA_900313355.1 uncultured Rhodospirillaceae bacterium | reverse complement strand
GTTAAAGGCAACAAACTCCAAGACGTTACGGTCGAAACGGGTGAACCTATTTTCATTGATGTTCCGCTTGATATCTTCGATTCGCTTGATATGAACGGAGACATTCAAACGCGTGCCGGCTTAATTGACGATGCACCTCTGCCGAAGTGGATTTCATACAGTCCGAGAGAACATTGTTTCAAAGGCCGCGCGATGCCCGGAAACGGTGGCACATACAAAATTAAAGTATATGGCACTGATGAAAAGGGCAAAGTCGGATACGACTCATTTAAGCTCAACGTGCGTGAGGTATATACCCCGACAACCGAGCTTCGAGGCTTAACTGAAGGTCGTCAGGCAACTGTTTATGCTCGTCGTCCCGTAAGCAGCAGCTCAGACAACTATATAAACCAAGAAACCCTTGGCTTAGAGGTTGAAAAAGCCCCGATTAAATAATTATAAAAAGTATTTTGTAATAATATGCATATAAAAAAACCTCCCGACGGGGAGGTTTTTTTATTGGTGATGCTTTGCTCGCAATTTACGAGCCGAAATTTTCGATATAATCAAAAATCTTTTGATAGTCGCTAAAACCTTTGCATTTAATAATCGGAATTTTTTTATTCTTAAGATAATCGTCAATTTGTTGATTAATTTCTTTATTTGCTCTGTCCCAATCCAAAATTTTAGATAAAGTTACTTTTCTATAATGATAAGCTTGCACGGGTAATTCAGGAGAAACATTTTTACCTATTAACTTTTTTGCTTTAAAAAAACGCAAAGTAAATCGCCTTATTGCCAACAACCGACTAATTCGCATATCAACAATCAAGTTCGGATTAACTTTTTCATAAAGTGTTTTTTGACACCCTTCCATAACCCAATTGTCATTATTTTTAAGAAAATCATGTAAAATCGATAATTGTTCATCTTCATTACGATATCCACCGCCTGTGACGCGCTGTACTTCATCAAGATTTAAGCGCGGCACACCGTATTTTTTATTTATGGAGTACGCAAGTGTCGATTTTCCCGCACCAAGCGGCCCGATGATTAAGATTTTCATTTGTATTTTCTCCAATTTTATTATTTTTCTACAGATTACAATATTAAGTAATCAAAGTAAATACCCAAAAGTTCGTAAAAATTCCCCAAATGCCTATTTTTGAAAACATAACATCCGAACTCGGTTAAGAGCTTGATTTAAAAAGAAAAAACAGCCCTTTTGCAGGCTGTTGTTTGTATTGGTGATCCCAACGAGATTTGAACTCGTGTTGCAGCCTTGAGAGGGCCGCGTCCTAACCACTAGACGATGGGACCGAAAGTTTTTTCTTTGTAACCTATTTTATTTTACATTGCAACATTTTTTTTCAAGAAAAGAGCCCTCACGACCAAGGGCTCTTTTTTTATTTCTTAAAATTATTTGCCTTCATCCGGATCTCTCAGGACATAACCTCTGCCCCAAACGGTCTCAATATAATTTTTACCGCCCGAAGCTTTCTCAAGTTTCTTTCTGAGTTTGCAAATAAACACGTCAATAATCTTGAGTTCCGGCTCGTCCATTCCGCCATAAAGGTGATTCAAAAACTGATCTTTGTTCAAGGTCGAACCTTTTCTCAAAGACAACAATTCCATAATACCATATTCTTTTCCCGTCAAATGAAGCGGTTTTCCGGCGACTGTAACGGTTTGCGTGTCCAAATTAACAACCACATCACCAGTCTCAATTGTCGAATTAGAATGCCCTTTAGAGCGTCTCACAACAGCCTGAATACGAGCCAATAACTCCGCTCTGTCGAACGGTTTTGTTAAATAGTCATCAGCGCCATATCCTAAGCCCTTAACTTTCTTATCCGGTTCAGACAATCCCGAAAGAATAAGCACAGGTGTTTTAACCTTTGCATTCCTGAGGCTCTTCAAAACCTCATATCCGTTCATATCCGGCAACATCAAATCCAAAATAATGATATCATAGTCATAAACCTTGCCCAGATCGAGACCTTCTTCGCCCAAATCTGTTGCATAAACAACCATGCCTTCGCGTTTGAGCATCATCTCAATGCTCTGCGAAACGGCGTGATCATCTTCAACCAACAAAACTCTCATTTTTTCGCCTTTCAATTAAAAAATTTTGATGATTTGAGTATAATGCCATAAATTTTATTTGTTAACACTTATTCATACCCTGTTAATAATTATTAACAATCCCTCTTGAAAACACCGATAAATCTTGTATATTTAAATCAATTCTAACAAAAAAGGAAAAAATAAAATGTTCACCCTCTCTCCTCTGCCTTTTGAAAAAAGTGCCTTAGAGCCTTATATGTCCGAAAAAACCTTAAACTTTCATCACGGCAAACACCATCAAACATATGTTGACAATTTAAATAAGCTGATTTCAGGCACAAAATTCGAAAATATGTCTTTAGAAGAAATCATCAAACAAAGCGCGTTAAATCCTGAATATACTGCTATTTTCAACAATGCTGCTCAAGTCTTTAACCACAATTTCTTTTGGTCGTGCCTCTCAAAAGAGGGCAACAAAAAGCCGAATTCCGAACTCTTAAAAAAGATCGAATCCACTTTCGGCTCTTATGAAAACTTTGAAAAAGAGTTTAAACAAGCTGCCGTGTCGCAGTTTGGAAGCGGTTGGGCATGGCTCGCTCAAGACACCGACGGAAACCTTAAAATCACAAAAACCTCAAATGCCGACAACCCGATTGCCCACGGCCTTAAACCTTTGATGACAATTGACGTATGGGAACACGCCTATTATCTTGATTATCAAAACCGCCGTGCTGACTTTGTCGAGACCTTCTTAAAATATTTAATAAACTGGAAATAGTCCCTTAAAACGTCAGCTTTTCCAAAAATTGAGGCAAAGTTTCCGAAGCTTTCCCCATCACCTGATGGTCGAAATAATAGTTGTTTTCGGTATATTCCAAATTAAACAAATATGTTTGCGCACCATAATATTTTGCTTGGCTCACAAACCCCGCCGCCGGATAAACAACGCCCGACGTACCGACCGCCACAAACAAATCGCACTTTTTAAGCATATCCGAAATTTCATCCATAAACATC
>OMQZ01000001.1 GCA_900313355.1 uncultured Rhodospirillaceae bacterium | reverse complement strand
TACAACCGGCGTTTCGGTACAGCCGCTTGTCCTGTACAGCCACATGTAGCTCTTGGTCGCTGTCGGCTTTTCCTTTGTGCGCAAAACTCTCAAGGTCGTTTCATCGGCGTGAAGGACGTTTTCCTTTACAAGCTGTTCTTTCAACCTTTCATATAACGGCTCAAGCCATAGTTTTGATGCTGTGACGAACCAGTTGGACATCGTCTGCCTTGACAATTCTATGCCTTTCTGCTTTAATTCCTGCTCCTGCCGGTAAAGTGGAGAATGCATAACAAATTTCTGTGTCATCAGATGGGCAATTGCCTCTGCAGACGCAAAACTGCCTTTGATGACAGGATTCGGTTGCGGTGTTTCAACTACGGGCGTATCCGCCTCATTTTCATGACACTTCTTGCAGGCATAGGTATAGTAGACATCCTCACGTATTATTACTTGCGCAGGGATCATCTCGAGGTGCTTGGTGACTTTCTTTCCGATGATTTCCATCTCTTCACCGCACTCGGGGCATTTGCGCTCTTCTTCACTGAGCTCGTGCTCCACGGTATAGGCCTCAACATTCTCGGGGAGCTTGTCGAAGCAACCGGTCTTTTTCTTGCGTGTGTGCTCTTTGACAGTCGTTTCAGCAGACTTTTCCTCGATATCTTCTATGAGCTCCGCTTCATTAAAGAGCAAAGAGATCCCCTTGTAGAGATCTTCCATACGCTCGGAGCTTGAACCAAAGTTTTTCTTTTTATTGATCAAGAGCTGTTCTTTCAGCCAATTCAGTTCGGATTCCAGTTGAACGCAATGAGCTTTCAAAGACTCATATTCAGCTCTTGAAATCGTTACAGTTTCACTGCTTTTTGTGCTCATAAATGCCCTGCTTTTCTGCTTTGTTTTATGTGTTTATTATACCACAAAAGTTCCGAAAAGTCCAGTGTTTATGCGGGCTTTCGAGCAATTATCCGAACTTTATTTTATCTATTTTTCGGTGCGCTTTGGGTTGTTGAATACTCAGTCCCTCCATCAGCCACCGGTACTGTTGAGCAGTAATACCGAGCGCCTCGTTCTCACTTCGCGGCCACTGGAACTTTCCCTTTTCAAGCCGCTTGTAGAGCAAAAGAAAGCCGTCACCCTCCCAGTAGAGCGCTTTGATCCTGTCGGTTCGTCTGCCGCAGAACAGAAACAGTGCGTCAGAACATGGGTCAAGTTGGAACTGCTGTTCAATGATAGTCGCCAGTCCGTCGATCCCGCGCCGCAGATCAGTGTATCCGCAGGCAAGGTAGACTTTTGTTCCGCTGAAATCGTTCAGCATGATTTCAGCGCTCTGAAAATCGCGGTAAGATTTGCTTCATCGGCGCCGTTATGTATTTCGGCGTCAGCACCGCCCAAATGAACAGTCGCGGCAATTTGAGATTCACCTGTAATATTTACCGGTTCGTCTAACGGCATCTCAACAAAATTGCTGCGTTGATTAAACGCTGCCCATACTTTCTTTTGCCGATATATGTATGTACTCACTGCAATCCCGTTCTGTTCGCACCAGGCACGGACACTCAGTCCGCTGCCTCGGCACTCCTCAACCTGTCGCGTCCATTCGGCCAGGTTATTGTTTTCTTTTATTACTCGCAATCCTTTTATCACATTACCACTCCCGTACGATTGTGCTCGATTGAAAACAATGGATCACAATGGATCGCAATCGTTTTCTTTCGTTCACTTTTGTTTTATTCTTAATTATCGCACGAAAGTTGATCCGCTTTCAATACGGCAAAGGGTTTGACGGTTACCTTTGGAGAAACGTAACCGGCAAAACCACGATCGTATTGCTGCGGTAATGGTTCTCATGCAACACTATAAAAAACCAAAGTGTACGATTGCAGCCCACTGTATTCGAATGGATTTGACCTTGCACGAATTGCATAGGAGCGGTATTGTGTAAAAAGGACTCAGAGTTAATAATGAAAACCGCAATCTTGCGAAGTGGTCATGGCAGGTTAAGGAATGCCGCGGCAGCGGATTGAGTGCGCGCATGGTTTGAGAAACCGACATTACTGTCAGCGCTTTTCGTTACAGTTATCAAAGGTAGCTTTGTGTCTGTGGTAGCCGTTGCTTATTTATTGACGCAGAAGTTTGTTATGCATTCCCCTCTCTACCGGCAGTAGCAGGAACTCAAGCAAAATGGCATCGAGCTATCGCGTCATACGATGTCGACATAGTTATCAATGATTTAAAGATTGTAGGTGGAACCGCTGTGTGACAGACTGAAAGAGCTGCTTTAGTGCGAGAATGTTCGAAAACACCTTTAGGTGCTATACACAAAGGATAAACAAACGCTTGGCAAGAGTTACATGCGGCTATACAAAATAAGCGGCTCTGACGAAAAAACGATTGTACTTAAACAGAAATATTAACCTACTCTTATAAAAAAAACGGATACTGAGAGAGTGGTGTTGATTGTCAAGGTGATTTTGTGTAGACTAATAAATAAGGGATTCTTTGTTTGTCCATTGATTATGTTTTTAGTCAAGGATTGCCTGTGTTGAGACAGTCCACCCTTCGTTCAGAGATATAGAAATTATATTAATCACCTAATAGAGAATAAAAACTAAAGGAAATATCCAAATCATTCTATACATTTTTCGAGCACAAACATTGTTCAGGTACGAAGTACTTGAATATCCTGATAGAGTATTGATGGAATGAGCTTTTCTATCTACGCCACGTAATCTCTTGGTGCTATAATTGTGTGGTAGAACGCTTCGACTATTTTATTGTATATGTCACATATTATCATGGCGGCGTACAAGATTTGTCAAGGAAACAAAGAAGAAAGGGAGGAGTGATACTCACTAAACTATTAATGCTTATAGTTGATTCAAGTATTCTTCGACATTGACATACGTTATGTTTCCCAAATCAATAGTTTTTCCTATATATATAATGTTTCTGCATATAATTCTACCGAATCGGTGTTCTGTCTGCGCGCACTTTTCTGAGTCAATTAGGTGGCGGTACTGCGCGGGAATGACCTCTTTGCTGTACTTGAT
>OMQZ01000117.1 GCA_900313355.1 uncultured Rhodospirillaceae bacterium | reverse complement strand
TCTGTGACGTCAATAACCTTTGAAACAACTTTTATTCCGCGATAGCGACATTTTTCAGCCACATTTTCCAAGCGCTCTTGGTTGCGCCCGATTAAGAAAAGATTTTCGGCGCCATTGTCCGCATAAAAGAGCGCTAGGGCCTCTCCAATTCCGGAAGATGCGCCCGTGATTAAAATGTTTTTAAATTGTGTCATGATCGTTCCTTTGTAATTTTTTAATACATTTTTATGTAGTATATATCAAAATAATTTAAAAAGGAGAACTTTTTTGAACATATCAAGTATGACCGGTTTTTCACGTGCTGACGGCTCTTTCGAAAACGATATGAGTAAATATTCTTTTTCGTTTGAGATTAAGACAGTCAATGCTAAGGGATTGGACATTAAAATCAAGCTCCCTTCGGGATTTGAAGAACTTGAAGGCGAAATTAAAAACCAGATTTCTCAAAATTTTGTGCGCGGTACTTTTAATGTGTTCTTAAATTTGCAAAACGAATCGCAAAACGCTGATGTCAAAATCAACAATGAACTTTTAGATGTTTTGAAAAATGAGGCGCTGAAAATTTATTTTGAAAATGAAGATATGTTTTCAAAACCATCGCCCGTCGAATTGTTCAAGATTCCGGGGGTTGTGAAGGTTGCTGATTATGTTTTGGACGACGAATCCAAAATTTTGCTTCATAAAGCTGTTTTTGAAACTTTGGATACTGCGCTTCAAAAACTCAAAGATGACCGCTTAAAAGAAGGTGAAAAAATCGCAAACGCCTTACTTCACATTTTAGATGAAATTGATTTGAAGCGTCAAAGTGTTGAAAAAATTACTCAAAATTCTCAAGAAAATATTCGTCTTAAGATTTCGGAACAAATTAAAAACCTTGTGAATGATCCAAATGTTTCTGCCGAAAGATTGGAACAAGAAGTTTTATTTTATGTTATGCGCGCCGATGTTCAAGAAGAAATCGACCGCTTGAGAGCACATGTTCAAACCGCACGAGATATTTTCAAAAACGGCGGACCTGTCGGGCGTCGTCTTGACTTTTTGTGTCAGGAGCTTAATCGCGAAACGAACACTCTTTGTTCTAAATCAATGGATTTGGAACAAACAAAAATCGGTATGGAATTAAAAGCGCTCATTGAACAATTCAGAGAACAAGTACAAAATATGGAGTAAAATATTATGACAACGGACATTATCGAGCATTTGAAAACAACCAGAAAGGGAGCTATGTTTATTATTGAAGCTCCGTCAGGCACAGGAAAAACAACCATTATCAGAGAACTTTTAGCTCAAGATTCAAACCTGAAATTTTCCGTTTCGGTCACAACGCGCGCAAAACGCGAGGGCGAAGTCGAAGGTGTTGACTATTATTACATCACCAACGAAGAATATGACAGTCTCAAAGATCAAGATGCATTTTATGAATGTGTGGATTCACAATATGGTTCAAGATATGGCACGCTTCGTTCGGAAGTTGACAGCTTTATTAATGTCGGACAAGATGTGATTTTTGATTTGGATTGGATCGGTATGCGTCAGATGAAAGAAAAAGCACCTGACAAAGTTGTTTCAATTTATTTGCTTCCGCCGTCAGTTGCCGAGGTTAAACGCAGGCTCGTCAACAGAGGAACAGACTCCAACGCCGTTATCGAAAAGCGTATGGATCTGATTGTTGAAAAAATTAAGCATTGGAACGAATTTGACTATGTATTGGTCAATGCCAATCTGGAAGAAACAATTCAGA
The DNA here is from genome assembly GCA_900313355.1 of uncultured Rhodospirillaceae bacterium. Lineage (GTDB taxonomy): Bacteria > Pseudomonadota > Alphaproteobacteria > RF32 > CAG-239 > UBA1254. The sequence goes on along the minus strand of OMQZ01000117.1, from coordinate 3,011 downwards.
AAGTGCGCCGCATTATTTCTTGCGAACGTATGAAACGCGTTCGTCAAGTCGGATTAAAAAGTTTTGTTGATCAATTAATCAATGAGGCCGGCGAACAATAAAATTTAAGAGGTTTAAGATGGGTGTGATTTATAACGGGGTTGAAGAACTTGTCGGGAATACCCCCCTTGTCAGATTAAAGCGCATTGAAACAAAATTTAAGCTCAAAGCTCATTTGTTCGGTAAATGCGAGTTTTTTAATCCGGCATTTTCCGTTAAAGACCGTATTGCAAAGCATATGCTTGAAAAAGTGCCTTTTACAAAAATTCATAAAGATACAATTTTTGTTGAAGCGACTTCGGGCAACACGGGAATCGGGCTTGCCGCAATCTGTGCCGCGAAGGGATACAAGCTTGTGATTATCATGCCCGAAAACATGACAAAAGAGCGCATTTTGCTTATTAAGCATTTTGGTGCCGAAGTTATCTTAACGCCTAAAGAAGACGGCATGAAAGGTGCACTCCAAAAAGCGCAAATCTTAAAAGAAAAAAACAAAAACGTTATCATCTTAAATCAGTTCGAAAATCAAGCCAATCCGGAAGCGCACAGTCTCACAACCGCAACAGAAATTTTAGAAGATACCGACGGAAATGTTGACGCTTTGGTGGCGGGTGTCGGAACTTCAGGTACTTTAAGCGGAACGGCTCGTGTTTTAAGATCGTGCAATCCTGATTTAAGGGTTGTTGCCGTTGAACCAAAGTCAAGCCCCATGCTTTCGCAAGGCGTTTCAAATGTGCATAAAATTCCGGGGATCGGTGCTAATTTTGTACCGCCTTTTTATGATAAATCTCTTGTTGATGAGGTGATAGCCATTGAAGATGAAGAGGCCTTTCAAGGCGCACAAATTGCTGCTACGATGCAGGGGTTGGCTATCGGCATTTCTGCCGGTGCTGCCTTAAAAGCAGCCATTTTGCTTGCCAAAAGAGAGGATATGAAGGGTAAAAATATTGTGGTTATTTTTCCCGACGCTATTGAGAGATATCTTTCAATGAGTTATTTTAAATCTTGAAACAGCAACATTGAAAGTTTTTAATGAAATTTAATTCAATACTCGGACGCTATTTATCAAAGCAAGTCATATATACCTTTTTAATGGTTTTAATCACCATTATGGGGATTATTATGATGTTCGACTCGATTGAGGCTTTACGACGTATTTCAGGTCGTGATGACACCGGAATGAGTTATGTTGTCAAATATGCTTTAACAAAACTGCCTGAAACCATTGATAAAGTTTTGCCTTTTGTGATGATGGTCGCTTCCATGATTACTTTTTGGAAAGTCAGCAAAAGCAATGAATATGTGATTATTCGCTCGTCCGGCGTGTCGGTGTGGGGATTTTTATATCCGGTTTTGTTGACCGTTTTTATGGTCGGAGTGATTAATGTTGCTTTGATTAACCCGATTTCATCTAAAATGTATGAGATGCATGCGACGCTTAAATATCGCTTTATCACACGTGATCCGACAGCTATGCTCTTTTCAAGCAAGGGGCTCTGGCTCAGAGAAGCAGAAGGAAAAGACAAAGTCTTAGTCGTTCAAGCGAAGTCTTTGCGCCAAGAAAAAAATGATGTGCTCTCGATGCGTGATATTTCTATTTTAGAGATGGATCATACCAATCAGATTTTAAGAAGAATCGATGGTCTGGTCGGCGAACTCAATAAAAATTCTTTCAAACTGCGCGGTGTTCATATTTACAAAACAGGGCAAAAAACCCAAAGCTTGCAAAGCTATCAATACAAAACTTCCATCACGTTACAACGCATTAAAGAAAACTTTGTTGACCCTGACGCTATCTCTTTTTGGGCTCTTCCGGATACAATCCACTTTTACGAATCTTCCGGTTTTAAGGCGTCGAGACACCAGATGCGATATCTTTCTTTGTGGGCATCGCCGTTTTTGCTTGTGGCAATGGTTTTGATTTCGGCACTCTTTTCTTTGACGCCGAGTGTCCGTCAAGGCGGGGTGATGTTCATGATTGTGATGGGGGTTAGTATCGGCTTTATGGTTTATTTTTCGTCTCAGCTGATTTATGCTTTCGGAATTAACGGATATATTCCCGTCTGGCTTGCCGTTTGGTCACCGACCATTATTGTTACGTTGCTTGGCGTAACCTTTATGCTCATCAAAGAAGAAAGGTAAGTTTTTTAAATCGGTCTTAATTGGCTGTATAGAGGCAAGTCTGTTCGGACGGCGCGGTAGTGAATGCCTGCTTTTATGCAAAAATCTTTGACCTTTCGACGCTTGCTTTCAAAATATGCTTCATAGGCTAATTCATATTTTTTATCAAAGTTTTGAATCCGTTCTTCGCTACCCTCAAACTCAGCTAAATATTCACCTGTCGGCGGACAAACAGCTTCAAGTTTGTCATATATATCGACAAGATAAACCTCGCCTTCGTGCGCCAAAAGCGAAATTTGTTTAATGACTTCTTCATCTTTTGTATCAAAACTTCCGATTAAAAAGACAATCGCATCACGCGGCGTTTTGCGCTCAAAATATTGTAACGATTTTTCAACCTTTTCTGTTTGTTTTTGAGGTGTTAAGTTTGCTTTTGCTTCCGTTTCTATCTTTTTTAAGATTGATAAAAAATATTCCTGATTGCGTTTGGCTTCAAAAAGATATGTTCGTTTTCCGGTATAAAGAGATAAACCGAAACGATCTTTATAGGAAAGTGCAAGCCAGCCTATCAATGCGGCGGCCTTTGAGGCGCTGACGGATTTCAAACTTTCTTTTGTTCCGAAATACATTTTTTCAGATAAATCAAGCCACACATAAACTTCACGATCTTTTTCTTCGGTGTAGAGTTTTGTAAACGGTTGATTTTTTCGTGCCGTCACACGCCAATCAATATCTCGAACGTCATCTCCGAATTGATAAGCGCGGACCTCCTCAAATTCAATTCCGCGTCCTTTGAATGCCGAGTGGGAATCGCCTGTTTGATGTGTTGTTTTTTTGAAATTAAAATCTTT
>OMQZ01000076.1 GCA_900313355.1 uncultured Rhodospirillaceae bacterium | reverse complement strand
ATATATATGCTTTTGTCTTTAATCTATACGGCTGCCGATTTTCCAAGTCTTGCACGCTTAAACACCTACAAATCGGCTCAAGGCTTTGAAACGCCGTATCTTCGTGTTTTCAGCATTGAACAACTCCGCAGAGGCAAACTCAAAACCGAAAATTTAATTGGCACATACGAAGATGCGCTCGACTTCTTAAAAAAGAATACCTTCAAAAATTTCATCAACGGTTTTTGGAGCCCGAAATTTTATCAAGCTCTTCGCCATAACATCAAACAAATCACACAAAACAACACCGAAAACCTCAAACTTTTGGTTCACAATGCCGCCGCTTTTTACGATGAAAACAAGCTTGATTTTGCCTATCTGTCCGCACTTCAGGCAAAAGAATATGCCTCTTTTGAGCAACAACAAGTTCTCCAAAATTTCTTAAATCAGCTCCCTGCCGTTCAACATCGCCCCGTTTCCATTGACACAAAAAAATTGCGCACAATCCAACTCAAACCGTTTTTCAAAACGTTCGCGTTTCTGTGCGTCATTGCCTTTGGTATTGTCGCTTTTCTTCTTTTTGAACGTCAATCCGTCTCAAAACCCGACAAAATAGAATATTATCAAACCGTCAAACTCTCCAATGGTGAAGAAATTTTAGACGACTTGGTCACAGCAAAAATTTTCAACATTCCGATTGATAAAACAGATTCGAAAATGCTCTTTCATCTTACCTCAAATCAGCCAATCATGCATGGTCCGTCCGAAAAATTTGACATCATCACAAAAGCTCACAAAGGTCAAACCGTTCGCCTGACCGGTTACACGCCGGACAAGCTTTGGTTTAGAATAATGCTTGACAATGGCGAAATGGGCTTTATAAAAAGACAATACTTAAAACAGGGTATCGGCAATCAGATTCCTGAAAAAAGCCAAATCATATCAAATCCATAAAGGAAAACTTCGTGTCGCTTAAATTTGAAATTTTGAAAACATCTGGCAAGTCTCGTCTTGCAAAACTCCACACAAAACACGGCATTGTCAACACACCGGCATTTATGCCCGTCGGCACATGTGCGACAGTCAAAGCGATGATGCCTGAATCCGTTGCTTTGGCAGGCGCCGAAATTTTGCTCGGCAACACCTATCATTTAATGCTTCGCCCCGGTGCAGATTTGATTGAAAAGATGGGCGGTCTCCACAAATTTATGAACTGGAACAAGCCGATTTTAACAGATTCCGGCGGTTTTCAGGTTATGAGCTTATCCGGTTTAAGAAAAATCAGTGAAGAAGGCGTTGAGTTCAAATCCCATGTTGACGGCAAAAAATTCTTTTTAAGCCCCGAAGAGTCAATGAAGATACAACACAAACTCGATTCGAACATCACAATGGCCTTTGATGAATGCACACCATACCCCTCAACTTATAAACGTTGCGAAGATTCCATGCGCATGTCCATGCGTTGGGCAAAACGAAGCCGCGAAGCTTTTGTCGAGCGCGAGGGCTACGGAATTTTTGGTATTCAGCAAGGCAATGTTTTCAAAGATTTGCGCGAAGAATCAGCTAATGCGTTAAAACAAATCGGCTTTGACGGTTACGCTATCGGCGGACTGGCGATCGGTGAAGGACAAGAAAAAATGTTTGAAGTTTTGGATTATGCGCCTGATATGTTACCTTCTGACAAACCGCGCTATCTAATGGGGGTTGGAAAACCTGATGATATTGTCGGCGCTGTTTTACGCGGCGTTGATATGTTTGATTGCGTGATGCCTACTCGTTCCGGAAGAACTTCTCAAGCTTTCACAAAATACGGCCCCATAAACATCAGAAATGCCCGTCATAGAGAAGATCCCCGTCCGCTGGAAGAAGGTTGTGATTGTCCGCTTTGCACACATTACACCAGAGCATATATTCACCACCTCCAAAAATGCAACGAAATCTTGGCTGTAATGCTTCTTTCATGGCACAACATCCGTTATTATGAACGCTTAATGGAAGGTTTGCGCAAAGCCTTAGCTGAAGACAAATTGCAAGATTACGTTGCCGAATTTTATTCAAATCAGCAAAAAGGCGACATAGAACCGCTTTAAAACTAGCGATATCTCAAACGAACCTTATTTCCGTTTTCCTTTGAAAGCGCTTCGGCTTCTTGGATCGTATAAATTTTCTTAGATACGATTTCAGATCCGTTTTTGCTATAGCGACCGAGCAACTTGCCGTTTTCATAAACCTGATATGATCCGCTTGGATTATATTCATACGTCTTTTCATTTGAGCCTGTCTGAACCAACGCACCCGAATCATTTCTGCCTTTTGTAATTGTATTTTCCGAAAGGATTCGACCTTGTTCATCATACCCATATGTGGTTTGTGAATACCCAATCAAATTCTTGCTTCCCTGATATTCTTCATTTTTCAATGAAACAACCCTACCGTTTTCATATTCTGTAATCACACCGCCGACACGTGTTCCTGCGTCATTATAGCTACGGCTTTCCGTTGATTTAACTGTTTCATCAGCATTATAAACCGTCTTCAAATAATCTATGGTATTACCCTGTTTCCCTTTAGGCGTTTTGGCATATTTCGTCATTGTAACAGTAGTTTCACCGTTTTTTGTAGAATACGTATAAGTCGTAATATCATTGGCGCATGTTCTTTTTGTCACTTGACCGGCCGAATTCATAACTTCCGTACAACCGTCTTCGGCATAAACCGAAAATGAAACAAGTGATAAGAATAAAGCCGTTAACAAACATATTATTTTTCTCATTTTTTTCTCCTTGATCCCTCCCTTTAACATAAATATATTAACAAATTTTTACAAATCAAACAAGATTAAAATATGAAATATATCTTTAGATATAGATATGATAAAGAGCCTTCAGAACAGGTCAGATAAGTTCAAAATAAAGGCAAAAGTACCGCAACGTACATATTAGTACGTGAGGACACTTTTGTCCTGTGATTTTGGGCTTAGATGACCTGCTCTCCGAGCTTTTTACATGAAAGATGCAATCTCCGCACGCACCTCATTCAACCCTGTCTTTTTTTCAGAGCTTGTCTGTAAAACAAGGCTGTGCGCGGCCGGATGCTTGTTTAAAACGGCTTCTATTGAGGTTTTAACTTT
>OMQZ01000010.1 GCA_900313355.1 uncultured Rhodospirillaceae bacterium | reverse complement strand
GCCTTTTGAAACAATTGTGTTGGCATTTTCGGAAAGTTGCAATGAGCTTTTTTCTAAAACACCGCCAACCTCATTAAACTTGTCAATGGCCTCAACGGCACGCAATCTCAAATCCTCAACCTTGATAGCTAAATCAGCAGACAATGTGCCGATACGAGAAGACATCTTTTCGGCTGTGGTCTGGATTTGAACATTTTTATTTTCCGTTTGAGCAATAAACTCAGAAATTTTACCGACCTCTTTTGAAAGCCCCTTCAAAACGTTTTCAATACTTTGAACGGCTTTGTCAGAGTTAAGAGCCAAACTGTTGTTCGCGCCTTCTAAAATATTTGAAATCTGTGCGCCCGCATCTTTTAAAACATTAATCTGCTTTTGAACGTTTGTATCCAAAAGCCCTGCGCGCTCAACCATGGCCGAAACTTCCATGCTGATGAGCTTGCCGTATTCTCCGAGTTTGTTGTCCAAAAAAGTCGAATTTTTATCAAGAAGAGCAGATTGTTCCGCCGCAACTTCTTTGTGTGTTTTAAGGCTGTTCTCAATATGCGAAATTCCTAAATCAATTCGTTTATAAATTTCTTCACAGTTATCTGCCGTTTTGAGCATTGCCTGCTCAAATTTTGAGGTCTCATCGCTGAGTGTTTGAGCAAGTCCTTGCATACTGTTTTTGCCCATTTGAGAAAATTCTTGAAGGTCGGTTTTTGTTTGAGCCATATTGGCTTGCGATTCCGCAACCATAGTTTTCAAATGGTCAGCAGTAACCATTGTTTCGTCAATCAAAGGATTAAGTTGTTGATAAATTCCGTCAGCACTTTCTTTTAGAGCGTCTGTATGTTCTTTAAGTTTTCCGGCTGTTTCCTGAGCCTTTGTTGAAAGCTCGCGACATAAATCAATATATTCGTTTTTGTTTTCATCAATACGAGCCAGATTTTGTTTTGAAACGTTGTCGATTGTTTCGGATATTTCTCTAAAATCTTGAGCCTTTGTCTTAAGTTCCGTTTTTAATGTATCAGTTTGTGCAGATAAAAATTGAAGCGTCGAGTTAAGCTCTTCGATTTGGTTTTGCAAAGCCTTGTTAATGATTTTTGAAAGCAGATTTTCATCATTCGTTTTTAAAAAACGGTTGAGTGTTTTTTCAACCATTTCATTTTGCTTGAGGGTTGAATAAATTTTTGTAATAAACATCAAAAGCATCACAATGATGAGCGGAAAAACGAAAAACGCTCCGAGGAACATCACAAAATCTGAGGGGATAAGTGTTGAAAGCCCGCTCCATCCATAGAAAAATTGAAGATAAATAAATACTCCCAAGAGCCATAAAAGCCCGAAAAGGACCAGCGTCTTTTTCAAAGGCTTCGGCTGAACCTCTAAATTTCCTTCGTATGGCTGAGATGCATTTTCTAAAAACTGAGGGATTTTTCTTTCCTGTTCACTCATGTTTGGCCTCTTTAATAATTTGACAACCATATCATAAGCTTTAAGTTCGTTTGTTTCAATGTTTTTTATACATTTTCACAAGGTTTTAAAACAAAATTTCCCAAAATTTAAGAGCCTTTTATGCTTTTCTCAAATAAGAGGCATAAATTTTTTTTCGACCTGCGCTGTCAAAATAAACAACACATTTATCGCCGTCTTCAACGCTCATTAAAGTCCCTTTTCCAAAACTCGGGTGATAAACCCTCATTCCCTTATAATTTGCTTTTTGAGAAGAGGCGTATTCTTCATCGGGTTCATAGCTGTAATCATCATAAGAGTTTTTTTGTTTGGGATTATAATTCGAACGCTTCTGATATCCGTCATATCCTCTGTTATAGTTTTGATATGTATTGCTGATAATCTGCAAGCAAGACGGCGGAATTTCATTTAAAAACCGTGAAGGCTGATTGTTTTGCCATTGACCGAAAACTTTGCGCGACATCGTCGTTAAAATATAAAGTTTTTGTTTTGCACGTGTTAAAGCGACATAAGCCAGCCTCCGTTCTTCTTCCAAAGCATTGCTGCCGCCTTCGTTTAGTGCGCGTTCGTGCGGAAACAAACCGTCTTCCCAGCCGGGCAGAAAAACTGCATCAAATTCCAGCCCCTTAGCCGCATGCAAAGTCATAAGCATAACTTTGTTGGCCTCTGTTGCGTTATCCGTTTCGGTAACCAAACTGACGTGTTCCAAAAAATCCTCAAGCGTCGGATAGTTGTCAACATCGCTCATCACATTCACAAGTTCTTTTAAGTTGTCGATTCGCCCTTGTGATTCTATGGAGTTTTCCTTTTTAAGCATATCAAGATAGCCTGATTCATCTAAAATTTTATCGGCAAGTTCGTCAAGTCTTAAATTTTGAGCATCTTTTTGCCATTGTTCAAAATGTTTCACAAGCTCTGATGATGCATTTAAGAGTTGCCCTGAAATTAAGCCTTGCTCACACATTTGTTTCATAGCCTCTAACAGGGGCATATGATTTTGATAGCCGAAATCTCTGAATTTTTGAACACTTTTGTCGCCGATTTTCCGGCTCGGTTTGTTAATAATCCGCCCCAAAGCCAAATCGTCCGCACTTTGCGCCACAACTCTTAAATAGGCAATCATATCCCGAATTTCCATGCGCTCATAAAACTTCGGCCCGCCGATAACTTGATAAGCGATGGCTTCGGAAATAAATTTTTCTTCAATTTCGCGCATTTGTGCCGCCGTGCGCACCAAAACGGCCATATGGTCATAGGCTAAAGAATGCCTGTGCAAATCTTCTATTTTCTCTGCGATATATGCAGCTTCTTCCGCGCCGCTATAAACGCTGATGAGTTGTATCTTTTCATTGTCGCACATAGAAGCCGGCGAGTTTTTTGCTACCTTAAGCGTTTTACCCAAGCGTTCGCTGTTGTGCGCAATCAAATTAGATGCCGCGGTCAAAATATTCGCGGTCGAACGATAGTTTTGTTCCAACCTTATCACAACCGCATTTTGAAAATCTTTTTCAAACCTTAAAATGTTTTCGATTTCAGCACCGCGCCAAGAATAAATGGATTGATCATCATCACCGACACAACAAATATTTTTATGCTTTTGGCTTAAAAGTCGTAAGAGCAAATATTGTGTCACGTTTGTGTCTTGATATTCATCGACCATAATATATTTAAACTGATCTTGATATTTTTTCAAAACGGTTTCTGCGTTGTCCGGATTTTGTAAAATCTCCAACGTGAGCAATATAATATCGCCGAAGTCAACAGCATTGAGTTCTTTTAATCTTGCCTGATATTTTTGATAGATGTCGGTTGTGAGGTTTCCCTTAAAATCTTTTGCGATTCTTTGAGGGGTATAACCCTTATCTTTCCACAGCGAAAATTTTTCCACAAAACTTGCCGGCGGATACTTTTTATCATCAATTTTTTCGGCTTCTAAAATCTGTTTAATCAGCCTTTTCTGATCATCTTCATCTAAAATGGTAAAGTTTGATTTAAGACCGGCAAGTTCAGCGTGTTTGCGAAGTATTTTAACACACATGCTGTGAAATGTTCCGAGCCAAACGGAATCTGCCATAGAACCGATCATTTCCTGAACGCGCGTTTTCATCTCTTTTGCGGCTTTGTTTGTAAACGTTACGACAAAACAGTTCCAAGGATTGGCGAGCCCTTTTGATAAGATATAGGCAAGCCTTGTTGTTAAAACACGTGTTTTTCCCGTTCCCGCGCCGGACAAAACGAGGAGAGGGCCTTGAGTTGTCTCAACAGCCAAACGTTGTTCCGCATTCAAAGCCTCAAGCCAAGGGAAATGAGGCCTTAAGGCACTGATATTATCATAGGTTTGAGGAATAACCTGTTCGTCTAAATCAAATATGTTGCTCATTTAATTGATTACTTCTTGTATTTTTTTAAAAATTTGCCTATATAATAAAACAGTTTGAAAAAAAATGTTTTAAAATTTGCGTTGTTCACAGGGGAAAATAATGTCAGAATTAAGAGAAAAAGTTTTAGGTCTGAAAACACATCTTGAAAGCATTATCGTCGGACAAGATGACTTAATCAAAAAAATGCTTATTACAATGCTTGCTTCAGGACATGCTCTCTTAGAAGGGGCACCGGGGCTTGCAAAAACAAAAGCCATTAAAACTTTAGCTTCCTCAATCAGCGCTGATTTTAACAGAATTCAATTTACCCCTGATTTGTTGCCGTCAGACATTACAGGCAGTGATATCTACCTTTCTTCGACAGGTACATTTGACTTTAAGAAAGGACCTGTGTTTGCCAATTTTGTTTTAGCAGATGAAATTAACCGTGCGCCCGCAAAGGTGCAGTCGGCGCTGCTGGAAGCGATGGCTGAAAAGCAGGTCAGTGTCGGCGGAAAAGTTTATCCTCTTCCGAAATTGTTCATGGTTATGGCAACACAAAACCCGATTGAACATGAGGGAACATACAATTTGCCTGAAGCGCAACTCGACAGATTTTTGCTTTATATTAAAATTGACCAACCTGATGCCGAAACCGAAAAGAAAATTCTTGCGCTTGTTCGCGCTGAAGACTTGGTATCCGAAGGAAAAACACTGCAAAGCGGAAAATCATACGAAAAGATGACGGTTGATGAAATCTTAAACGCTTCGCAGGAAGTTTTAAAAGTGCACACTTCAGAGGCTGTTGAAAATTATATTGTCGCTCTGATTATGGCAACACGCCACCCGGAAAAATACAACGAAGAATTGAAAGGATCGGTTCGCTACGGTGCAAGTCCGCGTGCAACGATCGCTCTTGATAAATGCGCAAAAATAAACGCATGGCTTGAGGGGCGTGATTTTGTAACGCCGGAAGATATACACGCCGTTGTGTATGATGTTTTGCGACACCGCATTATTTTAAGTTTTGAAGCCTTAGCAGAAGGTTTAAGCTCAGATGATGTGATATCTTCTCTCCTTAAAGTTGTTCCTTTGCCGTAAAGGAGTTCGTTTTGGCTTTTGAAAGTTTGAAATCTCTTTGGCAAAAAAAGGAAAATTTTTCCTTTAATGAGTCATTATCACCGAGCTTTAAAACGCTGATGCATATGAAAAATGATGTGCCATATCTTAAAGATTTTAATTTCAAAAAAACAACACATCAAACAGGCGATTCCCACTCGGCATTCAAAGGACGCGGAATTGAATTTGAGGAGGTC
>OMQZ01000049.1 GCA_900313355.1 uncultured Rhodospirillaceae bacterium | reverse complement strand
TTTTTTAGGAGTCTTTTAATGAAAAAGTATGTTGTTCTTGCGCTTATTCCTTTAATGGCATCTTGCGCAAACTATTGTCACAAAGATCGTTGCAACAAACAAAGCGAGCCTGCGCCTCTTCCTGTCGTTTATGAGGAGCCTGCGCCGGTTGAAATCAACAATTGTGCTTGCGTAAACGAGCCTGAGCCTTGCCGCGAAGTTAAGCATCCGCGAATTGTGGAGGAATTTGTTGAAGACCAACCAAGACGCGTTTGTGATGATCATCAATTGCTTGATTGCGGCTGCGGAAATTGCGATACGTTCCAAAACAAAGCTGTCCAGGAACCGATTTATAATCCTGAATTTTATGAAATTAAAACCCCTGAAGTCAAAACCTATGTGCCGGCTCAGCCCGAGGGATACACGCTTGCGGCAAACCGTGCATTCAATCGCTTTATGAAAGACACATATCCGATATATTCAAAAAATCCGAACATTAAGTTGTTTGTTGAAAACGGCGTAGCCAAAGATTCGGATTTGCCGGCAGGCATTTCAAGCGGTGTGAACACATTCAGAGCACAAGTTGCCAATTCACACACATTTGTTTTGGTTGATTCGCCGGCAGAGGCTGACTATGTTTTGAAAACAACGGCAGAATGGCTCGATACACCTTCATCTGTTGTGCCGTCAATTAAATATGTTTCAAGACTTGTTGCAAAAGACGGAAGTGACGCCGGTGTTTGGTCACAGGTTGTGAAAAGAGCGGATAATAAAAGCTGGTTATAATGCGATTTTTAATCTGCTTTTTAATATTAATCGTTAGCCCTGTTTTTTCAAGCAAAGCACAAGAAGCCGAAAGCTTGGAAATCAGGGCTAATGCTTGTGAAAAAGCAATTGAGGGCGAAAGTTCGTCAAGCACGCGCATCCGAGCCGTTGATAAAGCTGTTTTTTTGGGGCTGAAAAATCTTTCGATTTTTGACCAAGACAAAGAAAACATGGATGATTATGACTTAAATGTGATGATTTATCGAATCTTGGATGAATATGTCGAAGATTTAAGCTCCAAAGTTACGAAATCAAATGAAGACAAAGTTTGCGTACAAATAGAAGGATATGTTAATCCTTCAAAAATAAATATCGTTCGTGAAGAATTTAAGAAAAATCTTCAAGGTAGCAACAACAGCAATGAAGAGGTTTTTGACATTGTTCAAAATGTCAATGAAGAAATTAAGGTTTCTCCGAAAAATGTGGAAGAATTAGCGCTTGTTTATGTTGATGATTTAGTCTATTACAACGGTTCAAAATCTAAAAAATATGCAAATATCTTAAAACAAAAAATAGAAAACAACTCTTATTATTATTTAACAGAGGAAAAAGAACTGGCAGACTATGTGATTACACCCAAAATCTTAAAGGCCAAAGTGGATTTGCTTGATAAAGATCACAAGCGTCTTCAAGTGGTTTTGGTCTTAGAGGTTTCGGGAATAACACAAGATATTTTGCCGGTAACACAAAACAGATTCTTGCTTTTTTCGGCGGAAGAAAGTGAACAACATATCGCAGACCGCCTGATTAAAAAACTTTTGGAAGCGGCAAGCTCAGAAGCCGTGCGCCAAATCGAAATCAAAGAAACGGCAAAGCTTGAACAAAATACGCTCGGGCGTATCTTATAATTGAACATCTTAAGAAAGTTTCAAGATATCAATGATGGAAAAGACAGTTAAAAACTGCTCAAAAACGGCATCGATTTTGGGTTTGTTTAAGTTCGTTTTGAAAAACGAAAAAGGCTCAAACATATCTTCTTTTGTCTCAACAGCGATTAAAAGTTTGTTGTTAAAAAAGGAAAGCTGAACAGATTTGCTTTTATATAATTGTTTTAATTTGATAATGCGTTCCATAAAAACAGGCGTTAAAAGATAACGCGCTTCAATCTGGTCGGTCGAATAGACCTCAAAGGTTTTTTCAAAAAAAGGATCTTCCAAAATAACGCGTTCCATGCCTTGAGGCTTTGTAAAACGGGAGAAAAGCCCATGATCTTTAAGAACAATGGTATGACCTTGGAATTTTTTTTGCATATCAAGTTCAATGGCAATACCTTGAAAAACGGTGACCTCGCGGGATTTTTTGCCGGAGCGGACGATTTTGGTTAAAATTTGTTCACAAAGACGCATATGAACACCCTCAAAAGGACCGGAAAAACAGTCGTCCGCCTTTGCTGTTTCAAAATATGGGAAAATTCGGCTTTCATTGATTTCCGAAAGGCTCAAGCCATCGCCTTGATGATATGAAAAATCCTTAAAATAACCGACAAAGGTTTGCATAACATCATTTTTCATCTTTTTTTTGTAGCTTTTAAAGGGCTGGCGAAGCAAAAAAGCAAAAAGCGCAATAACAATAAATATCAGACCGGAATCAATATCTTTTCCAAAATAATTGTTAAAAACATAAATCCCGATGGTGACAACGGGCAAAATAAATAAAGCGAGCAAAACCAAAAGCCAAAAGCGCGAAACGTATTTTTTGCGTAACTTTTCTTTTGATTTCAAGGCAGGAAAAAGCGTTTCATTCCAATAAGTTTCAAATCCCTGTCTTAAGTTGGGATATATTTGAGCTTGTTCGGTCATTATTTAAAGTAATCCTTAACGTCAATTCTTGATTTTTCATTTTCACCGGCCTCAAAGAAAGGCTGGTCGGCTTTAATGTTAAGCAAGCGGGCAACAAGCGAAGAAGGAAATATTTCAACGGCATTTTTAAGCTCGGTCAATGCGCTGTTATAAAAGCGGCGCGCTGCTGCAATATTTTCTTCTGTCTCTTCAAAAGTTTGCATCGCCTGAACCATGGTTTGATTAGATTTTAAATCAGGATAATTTTCAACATTAATCCAAAGGGTGCGAAGCTTGTCATTCAAAGCACTTTCGATTTGCATGCGCTCTTTGGGGTGGGTGGTAAAGTCTTGTTTGATGGCGCTGTTTCTTAAATTAACTATTTCGGAAAGAAGCGTTTTTTCGTGTTCCATAAATTTTGCGGCCATATTTAAGATGTTTGGCAATAAATCATAGCGTTTTTTGAGTTGTACATCAATACCGGAAGAGGCTTCTTTCAATCTGTTTTTTGTTTTAATCAAAGATATGTATAATCCGTATAAATACAAAAAGACAACAAAAACAACAACAGACAAAAAAGCAATACTCATGATAATCTCCATGGTTAAAGTATTTAACGATATCTCATATATAAAATAAAATTCATAATAAAAGATTAAGGTTTATGTGTTAGAGAAAAATAAACAAGATACGAAAAGGAGAGCCTTGATGCTTAATGTGATTTTTTGTTCATTTTTTTTAATGGCATTTTTGAACGCGTGTTATCAATTATGCTTGGGCCAGACGGATATTTTTGAAAAAATAACGCTTTCAATGTTTGAAGCGGCAGGAACCGGTTTTAACATCGCCATCGGTTTGACGGGGATGTTGTGTTTGTGGCTCGGACTTTTAAAAGTAGGCGAAAAATCAGGTTTAACAAATTTACTTGCGAAAGCATTAAAGCCGTTGTTTAAGAAAATTATGCCCGAAATTCCTGAAAATCATCCGGCTCTCGGTTCAATTGTCATGAATATGGCAGCCAACGTTTTAGGTCTTGATAATGCGGCAACACCGATGGGCTTAAAAGCGATGGAACAATTGCAGGACCTAAACAAAGACAAACAAAAAGCTTCAAATGCACAAATTCTTTTTATGGTTATCAATGCCTCGGCTGTCACGCTGATTCCGATTAATATTCTAATGTATCGTCAGATGTTAGGCTCGGTCAATCCGACAGCTGTTTTTGTGCCGATATTGCTTGCAACATCAGTATCGACATTGGTAGGTTTTTTGTCGGTGGCTTTTGTGCAAAAGCTCAATATTTTTAACCGTGTCGTGCTCTCATATTTGTTAGGATTTGTGGCAATTATTTCGCTGTTGGCATACTACTTTTTAAATATGCCTTCCGAAGTTCGGTTGGAATATTCAGGTCTTTTTGCGAACTTAATTCTGTTTTCGTTTGTGATCGGTTTTATTTTAAGCGGCATCATCAAAAAAATAAATGTTTATGAAGTCTTTATTGATGGCGCAAAAGAAGGATTCGATATTGCGGTCAAAATTATTCCTTATTTGGTTTCGATGCTTTGTGCAATTGCTGTTTTGAGATCTTCGGGCGTTTTAGATGTTTTTGTGGACAGCATAACAAACATTTTAACGCATTTCGGCGCAAACACAGACTTTGTTCCGGCACTGCCGACAGCTTTGATGAAACCGTTGTCGGGAAGTGGTGCAAGAGCGATGATGATTGAAACATTAACGCACTACGGCGCAGACAGTTTTGAAGGTTTTGTGGCTTCTGTGATGCAAGGTTCAACCGAAACAACGTTTTATGTTTTAGCCGTTTATTTCGGCGCAGTTAAAATAAGCAAAACAGGACCTGCCGTTGCGTGTGCATTGATGGCTGATTTTGCAGGACTTGCGGCCGCTGTTGTGTTTTCGTATATGTTCTTTTAAGGGCTTGAAATGAAAGCACTGATACAAAGGGTAAAATATGCTGATGTTAAAGTTGAAGGGAAAACCGTCGGGCAAATAGACGGCGGTTTGCTCGTTTTTGTCGGGGTTCAAAAGGGCGATAAAGAAGAACAGGCTGATTTTTTGAGCAAAAAAATTTGTAATATGCGAATTTTTGAAGATGAAAACGGCAAAATGAATAAATCGCTTTTTGATGTTAAAGGACAAATGCTTGTCGTTTCGCAATTTACATTATGTGCGGACACGTCGCGCGGCAACAGACCGGGGTTTGAAAATGCGGCTTTACCGAAAGATGCCGAAAAACTGTATGAATATTTTTCAAAAAAAGTGTGTGAACTTGGCATATTTGTTCAAAACGGGGTGTTCGGTGCGGATATGAAAGTTGAGCTCTTAAATGACGGACCGGTCACAATCATGATTGAAAAATAAAAAAAGCTCTCTTGCAAAAGAGAGCCGATAAAAGTCTTTTGCCGACCTCAGACGAGAGGCAGGACAAACTTCAAAATAAGATAACAAAGCCCCACGACGAGAGCAAGAACGACTGCCCATTTTAAGAGCCAAATGATGAAACCCCAAAAATGTAAGGGCTGTTTTTCTCGATCGGAAATACCGGCATATATAGCAAAAAGCAAGCCAAAGAAGATGCAAAGCACTGCTAAAACGGCAAAGCCAAAAGCGGCAGTTTGTTCGGGAAGTTCGTTAACTTCAGCAGAAGGCAGTATATAGTAGGCAAACTTGCCGACATAAAAACATATGCAAAAAAGCGCAAGGGCTGCGATATCTACCAAAAGAGCAAACAAAAGACGAGCATAAACGAGCAAGTCACTACCGGAAAGCCAATACGCAATCAATGTTATCAGCGACAAGGACAAGACCCACCAACCGAGTCGTGTGCTGTGGGCAAAGCAAATCCAGAAGAGGACAATCGCCAAGGCGACGCCAAGAATGATGAGACAAGTCTTCAAGAACTTTTTGTTGAAAGCGCTTTTGAAGGCAACCTTGAAAGAAGACGCGATATCTTCTCCGATGTCTTTGAGGTTTTCTTTTGAGAAAAACTTTTTGCACTCCTCTTTGATCAAAGCAAAGGCCGCCGAAACGCGATCGGCAAAAGTAAGTTTTTTCGTTTCCATATGATTGAAATTTAAAATGATTTAACAATTATTAAAGATATTAAGTTTATAACAGAAGGGAAAGAAAAAAGCAATAAAAATTTTTTATAAAATCAAAGCCTTCTTGACAATGTTTTGGAATTTAAATAAATTAAAGGCAAAGGAATTTTGAAAGGAAAAACTTTATGGAAAAAGAGACAAAGAAAATTGAAATAAAACAAGAAAAAAACGGCAACAAATTGGTTTGTAAGCTCAAAGGCTGGCTTGATCCGAATACTTCGCCGGAGCTTTTGGCCGCCGTCGATTTAAAAGGCTTAAAAGAGCTTGTTTTCGATATGAAAGACGTGGAATATGTTTTTTCGGCAGGTTTGCGCGCATTTTTGCAATTTCAAAAGATGATGGATGCTCAAAACGGAACGGTTAAATTAATCAACGTTTCGGACTCAATCAGATCTATTTTCGAATATACGGGTTTTGAAAGTCTGCTTGAATCAAAATAATGATGAACAATCTCAAACTTTTGTCAAATAAACAATCGCTCGCATTCAAATTAAGCATAGGCATCTTAATATGCGTGTTGGTTGTGTTTTTGGGATTGGGTGTGTTTTTATCCAAAAGTGCGAGACACATTGTCAGCTCAAATGCCGAAGAAATGGGTAAAAAATCCGTTCAGGCATATGTTTCGGATATTACGCATTTAGCTTTAGATACCGAACAACTTGTTTTAAACACAAAAAATATGTTAAGCCAGCTCGAAGACAACGATGTTGAATCGATGGAGCTTGCGCTAAATTCGGCGGTAAAAACGATTTATCGTTCAGCATTAACATATACGGAAGCTTGGGTTTATGTTTTTCCGCCCGAAGATGTTTCATACGGAACACTTTATCGCTCGGTTGATTTGAACGGAAATGTGTCTTTTAAGGCACAAAAAATTGAAAATTTTTATAAGATTTTCCCTTGGTTTAAAGAAGTTCCGAAGATTGAAGAAATTTATTGGTCCGAACCATATGAGGATATGTTAACGAAAAAACCGGTCGTGACATGCTTGGTGCCGTTTTTGTTTCAAAACAGCTCGGATTTTGACGGGCTCGTCGCTTTAACGGTCGATCTTTCAAAGATGAAGGAAAGTATGGACAGTTTTTCTTCTTCGGAAAAAGGAAAGCTGTTGTTGATTTCAAAGAACGGTTTATATATAACGCATCCGGATCCTGAAATTGCCTTAAAAATGACAATATTCGATTTGGCAAAAAGAAACAAAGTGCCTGAACTGACACAATCCGGACAAGAAGTTTTAAGCGGCAAAACAGGTATGACAAGGCTTTCTTATTCGTCGGTTGTGAAAGGTCCGGCGGTGGCATTTTATGCGCCGATAAAGCACTTAAGCTGGGGATTGCGTTTGGTCTATTCCGAAAATGAAATCTTTAATCCGATCAGGCGGGTTCAATATATGACGATTCTGCCCCTTATTATCGGAATGTTGGTTTTGTTTTTGATTGTTTATCATATCTGCCACGAATCAACAAAACAGTTATTGAGTTTAAGCAAAATTGCCGCAAATTACGGTAAGGGTGATTTTTCAAAAAGCTTTGAAGAAAAAGCATCGGCACGCGAGGTTTTTGTGCTTTCAAAAGCGATGAATGACATGAGAGAAAACCTTTTAAATTATATTCAAAAAGAAAAAGAAGCCGTTATTGAAAAACAAAAAAACGAGAGTGAATTAAATATTGCCCGAAGCATTCAAAGCTCTGCGTTGTCAACAAGCTATCCGAAGCATCACGCTTTTAAGATGAGCACAAAAATGGTTTCGGCAAAAAGGGTTGGCGGTGATTTTTATGACTTTTTCTTCATCGACAGAAATCATTTTGCAATTATGGTGGCCGATGTTTCGGGAAAAGGTATTCCGGCGGCACTTTATATGATGAAAGCCCAGGCTCTTATTAAGAATGCGGTTAAAAGTTCAAAAACGCTTTCTGAAGCCTTTTATACCATCAATAATGATCTTTATGAAAGTAACGACAGCTGTATGTTTGTTTCGGCGTTTATGGCAGTTGTTGATGTTTTAAGCGGAGAGGTTGAATATATAAATGCGGGACATACGCATCCGCTTTTTGATGATGGAAACGGATACGAATTTATCAGACCCGAAAAAAATGTTGTTTTAGGTGTTAAGAAAAATGTTCGTTTTATCACACAAAAATTAACAATGAAAAGAAACGATCGCCTCTTTTTATATACTGACGGGGTGACGGAAGCCGAAAACAAAAATTCGGATTTTTATGGCGAAGAAAGGCTCAAAAAGGTGTTGAGTCAAAAATTTGTGTCACCTGAAAAAACACTTGATCATGTGCTCAAAAATATTCGAAAATATGCCGGGGATACGGCGCAATCAGATGATATTACAATGCTCGAATTTTGCTATCAGGGAACAAACGGCAGACAACTGACCGTGGACGCAAAATTAGATAAGCTCTCTGAAGTATTAAGCTTTTTAAGAGATGATATGTGCGAAAATAACATTTTGCCGAGCGTTCAATTCAGAATGATTGAGGCGGCCGAAGAAGTGTTCGTTAATATTGCGCAATATGCTTATGCGGATTTTGAAAACGGAAAAGTTGATATTTTGACCGATTTTCGAGAAAACACATACATGGCAGCCTTTATTGACGGAGGCAGAAAATATAATCCGCTCGCAATCAAAGATCCGAAAGTCAAAGCAGACTTTAGGGATCGTCAAATCGGCGGATTAGGCATTTTCTTGGTTAAAAAACTTGCCGATTTGGTTGAATACGAATATGACAATAATCACAATATCTTAAAGATATCGGTCATAAACAAAGAAAAATAAACTAAGATTACCTTGCTTTATAATTTACTTTAAGACTTTTTTGTGGTAAAATAAAGGAAATTTAGGAGAAAAGGTATGGACGAATATACCGCTCATTTATTCAATTTTATTCAAGATTTTGAAAGACCTTGCGCTGTTTTTATTTCAACAGACCAAGGACGAGAAGATGGTATACGCGAAGTTAAGCCAAGCAATATTGATAAAATATTAGAAATAACGAATTTATTAAGAAAAAGCGGCATGAATGCCGTACCATGTTTTTCTAAAAAAGCAGCAGACCCGTCAACGATTGCGGTAACGGGGGGAGGCATACAAACGCCCGTGTTAACACCAAAAGAAGCCCAAAAGACGGCAGAACAGATTTTTAAGGTTCTGCGTTATGAACAAATTAAAAATCAGCAAAATCCATATAATTTAGGAACAGTCCTTCCGGTGGAAATATCTGAAATGGCTGATATTGCACAAACGTCAGAACGTTGTATGAGAGGAAAAAGTATTAATGCCGATATGAACAATCCGCAATCGGCGCAAATCAGAGAAAAATATGGTTTTAATTTGGAAGAACAATTATATCTGGAAGCTTTTAATTCTCCAAAACTGATTGCCGCAGAGGAAACTTATAAAACCAACGAACAAGAGCTGAAAAGCTTGTTCAGAGGTGGCTGCCTTGGCGATAGGCCATATATTTCACTTGCCGCTCGTGAAAGCAAAAATTTAGCTTATTCAACACCCGATATTAAAACAGCCATGATGTATTCGGGGTGTGATGGCAACTATGGCGCTAAAATGGGTGTTGTGGGGAAAAACGGTGAAAGTTTGCATTTCGGATTTGTTTATGAGTTTGAAGCAGGAAAAAATTGCGGATTATATTGCGATTATGGCATAGAATTAGGGCGGACACCAAAAATATGTAAAAAATCAACCGAGATTTGTAAACAGGATTGGAAAGGTCTTTTCTTAGAAACTCCCGTTTTTCCTTCTAAAAATAAGTTAAAAAATATTTATATGCATATTAAAAAAGATGGAAAAGATTATCTTTATCCGATTGATACAAAAGATGAGCGCTGGAAAGCAATGCTTGCATTATACAGACCGACAGACAGAAGCAAACGGGGATATATGATAGAAAGGCGAAGAAGAATGTTAAAAGAACAAAAGGTTTATCATACGGCAAAAGCCAAAACATTTGGAATTTTTAAGAAAAAATTAGAACCCATTGAAATTTCATTGCCAAAAGAAGAGTTAATAAAAGCGGCAAACATGACAATAGAGGAACAAAGAGAACAACAAAAAACTCAAAGAGATAAAAAAGCTCAAATTTCTAAGTTAAGAGGTGTTTC
>OMQZ01000188.1 GCA_900313355.1 uncultured Rhodospirillaceae bacterium | reverse complement strand
CATCACCGCCGTCAGTTCTTTATCATCCATAATGTCAATCAGCCCTGTCGTCGCTGCGACTGCCGCGTGCTTCGGATCCCGCCCTGTCGCAAAGGCATTTGGAGCTTTATCGTCAATAATATATACTTTCGGCATCGGCAAATTTGCTTTTTCTGCAAGCTGTTGAACAATCGAATAAAACTCCGGAGAATTCGATTGATTAACCTCACGCGCCTTATATTGTTTCAAAACCATTTTATCACTGAAAAAGTAACTGAAAAAGTTCATTGCCAAAGCTGCCCAAAAAGCAGCCTTCATTCCGGATTCTCCGCCGATTAAATTGCCTACCCACATAAAGATAAACATCAAGCCAAGCATTAAAATAAAAGTTTTTATACGTCCCATAACTCGTTACTCCAATTAAAAAACTGAAATCATTATATCAAAAAAAATTATCGAAGAAAGGATGACATGATTTTATTAAACAACATTTTCCTTGAAAGCTCATTTTTCCTTAAAACATCTGCAATCCGGCTTGCATCTTTCAAGTCTAATCTGAATGCATGAAGTGCTTTTTCCAAATCTTGTCCCCTATCTTCAAAATGTACACCGGACAAAACCACACGCCCTTTTCCGAATGTTTGTGCAATAATGGCAGCCGGTGCAGATTTAAGATCAGCATAGCGAGCCAAAACCTCAAATTTTTGATTATCGGAAACAAACTTTGGACCGCCGTGATAATGAGCATAATGGAGCTCGTGATCTTCCATCCATTCAAGCTTAACTGTTGCCGCTGATGCCTCATTTTTCATATATGGTTTGATATCAAGCTCTTTATGAAGCGTTCCTACGGCAGAAACATCCACCAAATCCAAAAGCTCATGCTCGCGAATGATAGAAAGCGGTTTAATATCTGTTTCGAACTCAACTCGAGAACAAGCATAATATGCGCCCGCACATATCCCGAGATAATGCCCGCCTTGCTTAATATATTCTCTGATTTTTTGATTACCCTGAACCTTGAGCTTTTCCAAATATGGTGTTGCCGCACCTCCCGGCATAACAAAACAAAAAACATCCTCATTTAAGGCGTTTTCTTTTAATATTGAAGCGGCATCAGTACAGCCGACCGTAATCGCATAAGGCTTAAAATACGCTTTCAAGCCACGCATCAAATTTGTTAAATCGCCAACCCCGTAGTCTCTATAAACCAAAACTGTTGAACGCATAAAATTATCTCGCATTTAGTATATATTTTCTTGCATAACGCGTATTTTTTCCGATACGCGACATAATTTCATAAGAAATTGTTCCCGCATCTCTTGCAATATCATCAAGCGTATAATCATCCATAATTAAATATCCGAAATCACCGACTTTGAGGTTGTCAACATTTGTTACATCGCAAATCAAATTGTCCATTGAAACACGTCCCAATACGCGCGCTTCACTCCATTTTCCCAAAGCCTTAAAAAACACTTTTCCGACATTTGAAAGCGAACGGGGCAAACCATCACCATAACCGATGGAAAGAATGGCAATTTTCCTTTTTGTATTGGCACGATAGGTCGCACTATAACCAACAAATTCACCCTTATTTAAATCTGAAATTTGCAAAACCGGAGCTTTCAAACAAATCAAATTTTTCATCTGATTTTCGCGATAAGGAGCCGTATTGATACCATACATCGCCGCCCCTAAACGCACCATATCAAAACAAAAATCTTCTCCCAAAAATGCACCGTCAGAGGCTGAAAGTGTTGCCGGCAATCCCTTAAAATACTTTTCTTTAAGCGCCTTAAAACGTTCTAATTGATGTTGATTCATAAAATGATCTTTTTCATCAGCACAGGCTAAATGACTCATCACAAGAGAAAACATTTGTAAATCTTTATTAGAAAGTTTTTTTAATTCATTCTCCCGAAAGCCCAAACGATTTAATCCGGTCTCAATATGAATAACCGGCTTAACCTCTTTAATTTCATGTTTTTTCCAAAAATCAAACATCTCAGGTGAACTGATAACCGGCGTAAATTTATACTTTCTGAAAAGCTCTATATTATCTTCACCAACGCCTTGCAAAACATAAATCGTTGCTTCCGGCAAATCATCAACAATCCTTTCTGCTTCCAGCGCATGAGCAACCCAAAAATGACGACATCCTGCTCGCTCATAAAGTGTTTTTGAAACAATCTTTGCACCTATTCCGTAAGCATCATCTTTTACGACTGCGGACGGTATTGCCGGCGAAATAATCTTGCGTAAAAGTTCATAGTTTTCGATCAATCTGTTCAAATTGATTTCTAAAACAGGCTGTGTTAAAACATGCTCATTTAATTTTTTAAAAAAGCTCATGATATCCTCTTAAAATAAATATTATTGATCAAGCATACTTACGTGAAAATTTTTTGTTTTTTCATGACCTTTGTGGCTCACATTAAATTCCTGCGGCTTGGTTTCAGGCTCTTGGCTCACATTAAATTCCTGCGGCTTGGTTTCAGGCTCTTGGCTGACGTTAAACTCCTGAGGATCCGCGGTCGGCTCTTGGCTGACGTTAAACTCCTGAGGCTCTGCTGTCGGCTCTTGGCTGACGTTAAACTCCTGAGGTTCTGCCTGCTCATCTTCGGCCATTTCCATCTGTTCTAATTCTGCCGCCGCTTTGAGCTGTAAATCTTCCTCATCTGCTGACGGCTCAACATCCGAAACACTTTCTACCCCGAGTTCTTCGGCTCTTTTTTCGCTGAGCTTATATTCATAATCGTCTGAGAACTCGTCTAAATCAAAGAACGCCGCATCATAAGAGTCATCTTCTTTCGGCTGTTCGTTCAAATCAATTTCTTTTTCAAGATAGATTGAAACATCATCAACGACAACCTCTTTCAAACCGCCTAAAGTTTCACCGTCTTTAACAACAGATAACCTGTATTTTCCATATTTTAAGCCTTCCAAAACAAAATATCCGTCCGTATCCGTAAAGGTCGAAAGCGCTTGCTCACCGTTTTCGTCATACGCAATCACTTCATATCCGAACATCATGCTGTCATATGTGTTTTCAAGCTTACCTTCAACACCGCCCTTATGAACAAACGGAATATCCAAAGTTCTGATTGTGCCCGGTCTTAAAACAATTTTTTGTTCGTCTTTTTCGGGATAAAGCGCAATATCCGGCAACGTTTCTTCATCAACCATCAAAATCGTTTTTTCATAAGTCTGCAAATCAGGCAGCAAAGCATGGCCTTCTTCATCCGTATAAACTTCTTTTTCCAAACCGTTTGCGTTCAAGCCGACGCCTTCCAACGGCTCGCCGTTTTCATCTTTTAAGTTTACATAAACGCTGCCCGTCTCACCGAAACGTGAATTACCCGTTGCAAATATATGAGCTTTGTTCGGCTCTTTCGCAAAACTGATGTTATAGGTCAGATAAGCGCTGATGTTTTTATCTCTGTCAGCACGAACCGTTAACGTCAAACCGCCGAAGTTGAACACCTTACCGGCAGAAAGCGAAATTGAATCCATATCACGCCTCAAATCGCGTATATATTCGGCCGTAAAGTATGTTCTTCGTCCTGCACGCCAATCGCCTCTTAAACGAAATTCTCTGAATTCCTGATTTGGCTTAACATCGTAGCTGATCCACGCCTCAGATGAAAACTTGCCCCACCATTTATATGCGCCGAATTGCACTTCGTCTCTGTCATCACCGCCATGAGTTGTGTGATAATAAGTATTTTCGAGTGTCAAGTTCACCCCGTTTCTAACTTGCTTAGAGATTCGCGTTGAAATATCATGAAATTTTTGCGGAGATTCTTCATAACTTCCGAAACGATAGCTGACATAATAAGGCATATTATAGGGCAACAAACCGCTCAAACGCGCCTCATACTGATCTTTCATATAATCGTTTCCGCGCGCCGACGCAGGCGAATGAATCTTGTTATAATTATCTGCCGACGCAAAGAGCGTACCGATATAAACATCACCTTGTGCTTCTAAATGTTGTCCCATACGGTTCGTATCTAAATTGCGCTCTAAGTTATATTGAACGGACAAACCGTCGATTGCATATTGAAGACCGGCCATTCCGAAGTTTTGAACATCTGTTCTCTCATAATTCGGTGTTTGCGTGTATCCGCTCATTAAGGTCAAATTATCCGTCAAACCGTAATAACCTGTCATATCGAGAACAGATTTTGATGTTTTACGTTCCCCATCAAGATCCATATGGTCTTCAATCAAATATCTTTCCGGCTGAAAAGCATCAAGTGTGTAACCGAATTCGCCTTTTTTAACCGGTGATGTACCCGAATAATAACGCTTATATTCTGTTCTTGTTTCGCCGTATGGTCCGTAGAAAACAAGCTTAAATGTGTTCAAACCGTATGAAACGGGCAGATTTTCAAAGTTATATCTGCCGGCAACTCCGTTTTGACGATAGCCCATCAATTGATCGTTCCAATAAAGCTCAACCTGCCAACCTTCTTGCAACGGTCCCGTAATGTCGATTGTTTTATCGGCCGACAAAATAAGGTCTTTAAAGCTGCTCAAGCTGACGCCGCGCCCATAACTTGTGTCTGTAAAATACGAGTTGTTAACGCCCGACACATCACCGACTTCCAACCGTTTTAAATGAATCGGGTTACCGGGCTCTTCCAAAAACTCACGGCTACCCGTAATGCGTGCTGTCGGTTTTCGATCGTTATATGAGCTGCCTGCCAAATAAGCGGTAACGTCGAGCCCTGCGGCCAATCCCGCGAAGTTCAAGGCATAATTATCGCTGTTTGTGGTTGAACCGTTACTGCTGTGGTTCCAACCTTTACCGAGCGTAACGTCTAAGACAGGCGTTCCGAACCATCTGTTGTCAAAACTGTAGTCTTTAAACGAGTCTCGTTCATAGCTGTATAAACCGCCTGCTCTGTTCTTTTCTAAGTTCTTTTTAATTGTTGTCGGAAAATCTTGGTTCGCATCCATTTTCATCGACATATTCAAATAATCTATTTCAGACTTAATCGAGAAAACGCGCTCCAAAAATTCTGTTGAAAGGAAAACGGTATTATCAATATATTTAACTTCGTTCGGCTCGAGCGATCTCTTAACCCCGTCTGCCTCGACTGTTCTGTTTGCCAAATCGATGGCAACGTTTTGCGGCGTTAAAGCCCACGAAATACGATAAACATTAGCCTCTTTTTCCGTTTTGAAACCGGTATAAGACGCCAATTGCGGCAAAGATATATAATCTTTCCCGTTCTTTTCATAAACATAGGCATAATCTTCTAACGTATAACTTTGAACATTCGGCTCCAAAATCAAAAGACCGTCGCCGCCGTATTCAAAGTCTTGGGCGTATGCCGCTGCCGTAAAAGCAAAGACAAAGCTCGCCCAAACAAGCGTTTTACATATTAAGCTTTTGTGCGTGTATCTCTTTCTTTGTCCGAGCATCTTCCAGTTTTAATGTTGTTCCAGTTAAATCTCCGTCAACCTTAACATTGGCTGTTGTCTCAGTATTAGTGGTATAAATTTTAACTGAATCCAAACGGCCGATTTCTTTGCCGCCTGCGTTTAAAACAACAACGTTAACACGCGAAGACTTATTGCCCAAGCGTTTTAAGGTAACAGAAAGCGTATCATTGCCAACCTTTTTGTAAGAAACAACTTCTGTTTTGCTGACCAAATTATCGCCCTTTTCGATCGTTACCGGAATAGTAACGGCAAAAAGCGGTGTCAGCGAAATTGAAACCGTTTCGTTATCATCGGCATCTTTTTTTGCAGGTTCGCCCAAATTGACCTCTTGAATTTTCAAGTGAGAAACATATTCCCCGTCTTTAAGTTCATTCAAACCTCTGCGCGAAACGTTAATCGTTTGAACTTCGCGAGGTGCCAAGCGAAACTGTCTTGGTGAAAACACCAAATATTTGCGGGCATACGGACCATCGTCTGTTTCAACTTCGGTCAGTCTCCCATCTTTTCCCTGGTTAAAGTTAACCAGGCTGACGCGATAAACCTGAGGCTTATCCGACGTATTGATTACCCTAACGGTCTGAACTCTTTTGCGGCCCTTAGCCTCAAAATCGACACTGTAAGGATAGATTGAAATATTTGCTTCAACTTTAACAGCATAAAGAAGAACAGAGCATAGTATCAAAAGTTTTTTTATCATATCGTTTCCTTTGTTTTAATAGTTAACAGTAATGGTATAATTTCCCGTATAAGTGCCGACAGGCTCGCCGCCCAAAACGTGCAGCGTTCCGCCGACGTTAACGCTAAGTGTCGTATTGGCTCCGACAGAACTGATTGTACTCACATTCGGCGAACTTGTAACATCAACCGAAAAAGAGCCCCCGTTTGAGCCTGAAAGGGTGACGCTTGAAGGCAAAGTCACGCTTGTTAAAGCTTGCGCACTTGAACCTTCGTTTTTAATCGTAAAAATACCGCATCTAGCCGAAGCCGTTGAAATCAAACCGCTCGGCACCGTGCTTGAGATATTGCACCCGTTCGGGTTAATCGTCACATTATGCGCACTTGTCGTTGAAATCGTTCCGAAATTCAAATCTTGCGTTTTTGAAACCTCAATAGGCGAAAGTTGTCTTGTAAATCTAACATGAATTGGAAGCGTTATATCTCCCATGTAATATAGCGTACCACTGGATTTATATCCCAAATTAAACGAGAGTGAACCGCTACAAGTTCCTTCATACGAGCCAAAATTTGCCATTGCACCGGCCATAATCCTAGTTCCAATATGAAATGTATCATTAGGCACACCTATCTCAAGTGTACCTGTAAACGTTCCAAATTGAACTCTCATGCTAAGTGTATTCGATGTGTTTTCACAAGTTAAGACCGTATCATAGAAATTACGCGATGTACCACCGATATAGGCTGTAACACCTTTAGCCGCAGCTAATCTAACCGTACTGGTTTCCGAAACTTGTCCACGAGAATATCCCTGTAGTTGAAGTCCGCCTATCTCAGGGGTCGCACTATCTCCAAAACCTTTAATATACGCTGAACTTGGATTTGTTAAAAGGATTGTACCGATATCCAAATCGCTCAAAAGTGTTGCTGTTCCCCTGTATGTTTGGGCGCAAACAGCTTTAGTGAAAAGACATATAACAAAAAACAAAATGATTTTTGAAAAATGTTTCATAGACAATCATTCAATTAAAAATTATACCACTTGTCTCGAAGTATAAAAAAGTTTTTCCCCCTTGTCCATATATATTTTAGCATAAAACCACATTTTTACACCGCTTTTTTTACGTTATTTTAACCTTTTTGTGATCTGCACTTTTCCCATCACCTCATTGTCACCCCTCAAGGCACGTAGTGCCGCAGATAAGGGGTCCACAAAAAAACATCAAAAACCGTTGTCTCATAATCCGCCTCATCATACAATACTTTCATGAAACAAATGTATGTTTACATTATGACAAATCATAAACACGGCACGCTTTATACCGGCGTTACAAACAACCTTGTTCCCCGCGTTTATGAACACAAAAACAAACTCATTAAAGGCTTTACATCACAATATGATTTAACAAAGCTCGTTTACTATGAAATATGGCAAGGTGAAAACGAAGCCATTGAAAGAGAAAAAAAGCTAAAAAAAGCATATCGCAAATACAAAATAGACCTTATTGAAAAGCAAAATCCCGATTGGGATGATTTATACAATTCAATACTTTAGTTATCTTTGGATGCCTTAACTTCGGGCATAAATGCCCTCGTGGCATGACACATAAATCCTCCCTCCTCTGCCCCCTCAAGGATGCGTCAGCATCCGAAAATAAGGGATCCATAAAAAAAAGCGCTTAAGACTAAACCCCAAGCGCTTTCAAACAAACATTTTAATTAGTAAGTAATTGTAACGTTATACGTTCCGCTGTAAGAACCTAATGGCGTTGAACTTGTGATTGCAACAGTACCACCAACATCGATGACAACATCAGTTGATGTCAAAGTAATTGAACCAGTTTGTGACGGAGTTAAGGTTGCCGTAAGCGTTCCACCACCCGTTTTGGTCATCGCAGCACTAGCGGGGAAGGCAACCGTAACACTACGTCCACTCGGACCCGAAATGGTAAATTGGTCAGCAGAAGTTGTTCCATAACCTTCTCCCTCCGATCTATTACCATTTGTGCCAATGGTTACCGTATTGCCATCCCTAGCATAAACAGAACCAAAGTTCAAAGCTGTACCTGTATGTTCAATATCAATAGATTTAACAACTTCAACTTGAGCCGTACCTGTTGCACTGTCGGCAGCTTTTGCGTTAAAAGATAAAACGGCGACAAGAGCTGTTGCACTTAAAAGAATGTATTTATTCATGACCTTTCTCCTTTTCTAAAAACTTATATTTTTATATTATCACAAAAATTGGTAAAAATAAAGTTAAAAACAGTTTCATCTGTTGATATTTTTTCTTTAATTCTACCATAAAAAAAGGGCAAAAAAAAGACATCTTTTGTTATAT
>OMQZ01000111.1 GCA_900313355.1 uncultured Rhodospirillaceae bacterium | reverse complement strand
TATCTTTTGCCTGTTTTTATATATTGCGTTCGGCAATTTATTTGGTCTTTTCCCCTATAGTTTTACCTTCACCTCGCATATTGCCGCTGTCGGGTTCCTATCCGTTTTAGCTCTTTTGTTTAATATCTGCGTTGGTATATACAATCGAAAATGGGGATATTTGCGCACATTTTTGCCCAAAGGCATTCCGTATGCCTTGGCGCCTCTTGTCGTGCCGATTGAAGCCATTTCGCTTTTATCAAAACCGTTCAGTTTAACGGTCCGTTTGGTTGCGAACATGACCGTCGGACACATTATGCTAAAAATCCTGGGCGGTTTTGTTGTCGCTCTGGGCATTTTCGGCGTAGTTCCGCTTTTGTTTCAATCGCTCATAATTATTTTTGAAATGTTTATTGCAGTTCTTCAGGCTTTTATATATACTGTCTTAAGCTGCATTTATTTAGGAGATGCTTTGCATTCCCACTAGTGCTAACTTTATTTTAAGAAAGGAATTAAAAATGAATCCAGTAGCTTATATTTCCGCCGCAATTTGCGCTTGCTCAATGATTGTTGCCGCATGGGGCGTAACAAAACTTTGGACAACGATGATTGATACTGTCGGCCGCAACCCGCAAGTCAAAAAAGAAGTTGATATTTACGGTTGGGCAGGCTTTGCCGCAATTGAGGCTATTGCTTTGTATGCCTTGGTTGTCGCTCTTGTTATCTTAACCGGCAAATAAAAATGCCTCAGCTTGAGCCTTCATCATACATTTCTCAAATTTTCTGGCTGACGATAACGTTTTTAAGCCTGTGGTTTGTGATGTCTTGGTTTATTATTCCGCGCATCAAAGAAATTGTTGACGCGCGTGAACAAAAGATTGAAGACTATGTTCAAAAAGCCTCGCTTATCAACAAACAAGCCCTCCAAACTTTAGAGCGTTATCAAAAAGCCATTGAAAGCGCCAAAGCTCAAGCCGAAGAAAAAATTTCCGCACAAAAGCAAGAATTGTCTCAAATTCTTGAAGCAAAAAAAAGCGAAATCGACGCGGCCATCACCGAGAAAATGGATGAAAGCAAGCGCGTTTTAGATGAAGACCGTGAGCAAACACTAAATGCCATTGATGAAATCTCTCAAAAAACGGCGGACATTATTTTGCAAAAACTTGGTTTTTAAGCCCTGACAAGGAAGAAAAATGCCTGAAATTATTGATCAAAACGGCACAACAGATATTCTCGACGCCACACAAAACGCTGTGATTGACGCGGTTAATTCTGTTTCTGAAATGATTGAAAAGACAACAGCAGAAAGCACTTTTTCGCCTCAAGAAACGGCAGAACCTTTTTATGCTTCTGCCGAATTTTGGGTTGGCGTCGCTTTTGTGCTTGTTGTTATTTTTCTATCCAAACCGGTTTCAAAAGCCATAACAACTCTTTTAATCAAGCGCCGCGAAAAGATAAAATCCCGCCTGAACGAAGCCGCATCTTTGCAAGACGAGGCACAAAAACTTTTAGCGCAATACGAACGCCAATATCAAAACACACAAAAAGAAGTTGAAGAGATTATCTCAAAAGCCGAACAAGAACTCTCAGATCAAAACAATAAAACGACGCAACTTCTTGAAAACGAGCTGATCAAAAAACAAAAAGAAGCCGAGCGCATCATTGAAACCGCAACAGATAAGGCTCGCGACGAAATGACTTCTGCCATTTCAAAAAAGACGCTTGAAATTGTTAAATCCCGTTTAAGCGAAAATCTCACAAAATCTAAGCGCTCAAAATTGATTGATGCTTCTATTTCAAACATCTTAAAAACCCTTTAGTTTTTTTCGCCTGAAATTTTTGGCTTAGATAACTTTTCGTGCGAGCTTTATAAAAGCTCGGAAAACAGGTCAGATAGAGTTATTTGCAAGGCGAACAAAATTCCAGCGTACAAAAAAGTACGTGAATTTTGCGAGACCGCAGAAAATAGCTCTAGATGACCTGTCTTGCGAGCTTTTTATTCTTCTTGCTGTTCAACCTTAATATTATCTTCTTTCCACTTTTGGAAAGTTGATTTAACCATATCCGAAACAACATTTTTAAGTTTTTCGCCAACGGTTTTCTTTTCTTCACAAACTTTAAGCTCTTTGTTCCATTCTCGACCTGCTTTTTTGCATTCGATTTCTTCAGCATGAATAACATAATAACCGGCAAACAGCATAACGGCCAAAAGAGCAACGGCAAAA
Source organism: uncultured Rhodospirillaceae bacterium (assembly GCA_900313355.1). Lineage (GTDB taxonomy): Bacteria > Pseudomonadota > Alphaproteobacteria > RF32 > CAG-239 > UBA1254. Next base: position 78 of record OMQZ01000111.1, on the reverse strand, counting down.
ACGATTTTCAAAAATGACTTTGCAAAAATCCACAAAACCCAAAAACCGCCGATCATAACCATAATCATTTTATTGATC
>OMQZ01000011.1 GCA_900313355.1 uncultured Rhodospirillaceae bacterium | reverse complement strand
GAACAAAAATCGTTACTTGTCAGCATCATATTAGCCCAAACAAAATGCCAAATTTTGGAAAAAGGTTTTACGCCGGTTCTTCTTTTAGATGAAGTAACAACCCACCTCGATGACATAAAACGTGATGCTCTGCTTGAAAAAATACGAGACTTAAACTTACAGGCATTCATCACCTCAACCAATATTGATGCCTTTGAACTCTTAAAAAATGATGCACAATTTTTTGAAATAAAAAACAACGAAATCACACAAAAATAAAATCGGTGTCTTTGACACCGATTTTATTACATTCGTTTTAAACAGTTTATTTTCTGTCTTCCACCTTCATTTCTTCCGGTGCCACCGGAGCTTTCTGAATAAGCTCTGTGACAGGCTTATAAACCGTTTGTTGGAACGGGCTTGGAGCTTCCCATGCACAATCGCAAATCTCTAACCCCAAGCTTCTTAAAGCTGTTTCTGTCGGCAGGAACAAATCTTTTCCGGCATCTGTCTTTTGACCGATGTGAGCCACACCGTTTACCGAACCATGACCATCAATCAAAACACTGCCGATAACCAAATCTTGAACATTGGTATCAACGATAATCTCAGATCCTTTGCTGTCGCTATAGCGATAGCCCAAAATCTTACCGCTGTTATCAATATAATTTTCAGATCCGTTATCAAATTCCTCGACATCAAGCATACCGAGTGTCATAAAGCCTGTTTCGCCAACTTTCGGTAAATCGAGTTTAAGCGCTAAAGGCGTATATTCCGTCGGTGCAGAAAGCATCACCAGAGCCGTATTTTTGCTCGGATTAACTCTGACAACTCTGCCTTCAAGCTCTTTGCCGTTAATCGTTCTGATTTTATAAACATTATTTTCGTGATCAACCAAATCAGCTGAAGTTAAAATAAAGTTTTCAGAAACAATCAAACCGGCACCTTTTTTGCCTTTAACGTTCGAAATTTCGACAACCGAAGCACGAACTTTATAAAGGTTTTCGGGGCTTAATACATCATAAGGCGCACGAGTTGTGATGCACAAACGATCAAATGCTTTAACATCTGTGTCAACCCATGTATCGTCAACAACCTGACAATCACCGCCCGAAATAACACCGCCGTTTTCATCAATGCAGTTGCTAAAGACGTTAAAATCATCAGTTATGCCCGAAGCTTCTTCAACAACCGGACAAGGCTCGGGTTCTTCACAAGGCGCAGGAACTTCGATTCTTTGAACAACCGCCGGACATTCTCTGATATTTGCTTCCGGACGTGTCAATTCGCATTGTTTTACTTGATAAAGCGGCTCTGCATAATGGCATTTAACCGGATCCAAAGCTCTTTCTTCATCAATCAACGCATTGCGTTCTGCCGTTAATTCTTCGGGGCTTAAACGAACCATAAGCTGATCTTCAAATCCGCGAGCTGTTTGCAAGTTGCTGACAGCATCTGCAAAAGCAGCTTCAACGAGTGCGATTTCACCTTGTTCTTCGCCCATATTCAATTCGGCATAACCTGTTGTCTCACCTTCCCAAACAACCGTCGTTTTGGAAAGATTTGAGAGCTTCCATTTAACCGTTATTTCAGAAGAGCCTGTGCGTTTGTCTGTTTTTTGAACATCATCCCAATCATACCCGTCACAAACATTCATAAAGAAGTTTGTGATTTCTGCCGTCAATATATATTCAGGTAACGGAGACGGTGTTTTTTCCAAGCACAAGTCATCAGGTATTTTAACAATATTATAGCAATCACCTGTCACTTGTTCGAAAATTTCGGAAAAACGCATATTCTTTTCCATAACACGACCGTGATTTAAAACAGCCTCTTTATCAAAGCGTCTGCAACCAAAAATACGGAAACGATAATTACCCATTTTATTTTTGATCGAAGCACCATCATTTAACAAATTAAAATCGACATGTTCCAAATAAAGCGGCGCCATTGCACAACAATCTCTTGCCATTGCTTGAACGACATAATCGTTATAAGAAACAGCATATTGAGGTTGTTCGCAAGGACAAACCGGTGCCGGTTCTTCACATTTCTCACATGGTCCCGTATCAACAAGCGGGCCGTTTTCATAACATCTTTCACACGGACCTGTATCCACAAGCGGACCGCTGTCATAACATCTTTCACACGGACCTGTGTCCACAAGCGGACCGCTGTCATAACATCTCTCACACGGACCCGTATCGATCAAAGGACCGCTATTATAGCATCTCTCGCACGGACCCGTATCAATTAAAGGACCACTGCTGTGGCAATTTTTGCAAGGTCCGCCTGGAAACAAACTACCATCTTTACTTGACGGTGGAAACCATGCTGCCAAATTAGAAGAAGTTGATGCAACTTCAGCATAATTTGTCTGCGAAGATGAACGTGCCGTTCTCACAGCGGCAGGAGCCGTTGTTCGATTCGCCGAACGTAAAAGTGCAGGTCTCTGCTGAGTTTTATTTTGAGAGCCAAACCACGAGAGTTTTGAGCTGGCCTGATGACGTCTTGCCATCATTTCACGCACACTTCTGTTATAACGTGTCGATGACGTAGCGTCTGCATTTCCGACAGCAAACGCCCCAATCATCAGGGCAACGCTTAAGGAAACAAGTAAAAATTTAGACGGCTTAAAATTTTTCATTAAAGTTTCTCCTATTGTTCTTTGCTCAGCATTGTCTGTCTATAATTCAATGCTTCTGCTATGTGCATTTTAAGCACCTTTTTTTCATTTTGCAAGTCCGCAATCGTTCTTGCTAACCGTAAAGTGCGGTGATAACCGCGTGCCGATAATTTTATTTTATCGGCAAAATTAATCAGAAGCTGGCGTGCGTCAGCCTCTAAATCAACAGCATCTTCGAGCAAATCGCCCGAAAGCTGTGAGTTCGTTAAAAGATCAGATCTTCCGAACTTTTCAAAACGACTTTTTTGTATGGCTCTTGCTTTTTCAACGCGAGCCAAAACCATCTCCGACGTTTCGCCCTTTTCTTTTTCAAATATATCCCAGGGCGTCACGGGTGGAACATAAATATGAATATCTATTCTGTCCAACAGCGGCCCTGAAATTTTAGCCTGATATTCTGCCCCGCATTTCGGTGCTTTCGGACATTCCTGTCCTTTCTGCCCCAAATACCCGCATTTGCAAGGATTCATTGCTGCAATAAATTGAAAACGTGCCGGATAAGTATGATGATATTCCGCTCTTGAAACAGTGATTTTCCCATTCTCAAGCGGTTGTCTCAAAGCTTCCAATGTGGCTCGATTAAATTCAGGCAACTCGTCTAAAAACAAAACGCCGTTATGCGCGAGCGAAATCTCTCCGGGTTTTGCCTTCTTTCCGCCGCCGACCAAAGCAGGCGTAGAAGCATTATGGTGCGGATCACGAAACGGTCTGTTAAAATTAAGCTCACCGTTTTTAAGCTCTCCTGCAACAGAATGAATAATACAAGTTTCTAAAGCCTCCTCAGGTGTTAAGGGAGGCAAAATCGAAGTCAGCCGTGCCGCCAACATTGATTTTCCTGATCCTGGAGGCCCCATCATCAACATATTATGTGCTCCGGCGGCAGCAATCTCAAGCGCACGTTTTGCGCTTTCCTGCCCCTTTATATCCGACAAATCGAGTTTATTCTTTATCAACTTTTGTTGTTTTTTTTGAGGAAACGGCAAAGCCTGTATCCCCTTAAAATGGTTGATCAATGAAAGAAGCGTCGGTGCCGCAACAATATTTTTCAATCCGCCCCAAACAGCCTCACTGCCTTGTGCCTGCGGACAGACAAGACCTTTGTTTTCTCTTAAGGCATGTATTGCAACCGGCAAAACACCGTTAACCGGCATCAAACT
>OMQZ01000017.1 GCA_900313355.1 uncultured Rhodospirillaceae bacterium | reverse complement strand
GAGAAAAACTTAATTGATAAAATCGGATATTACAACGAAATGAAAGATTCTTTGAAAAAAGAATATAACGCTGAGTTTTATGATATGACGGATTATATGGCTCATATTACGGACAGTGATGCAAAAAAGTTGCCGCAAATTGCATTTTTGGTTCTTGAGGGTGTTATTGAAAGCGGTAACAGCTCAAATAATCCGCTTAAAGACACAATTATCGGTTCTCAAACAGTTCTTGAACAAATAGAAGAATTAAAAAAACAAGATAATCTCAAAGCCTTGGTTTTAAGAATAAACAGCCCGGGCGGAAGTTACACGGCGTCTGATGAAATCAAGGCAGCACTTGTCGGGTTAAAAAATGAGAAAAATATTCCGATTGTGATTTCAATGAGTAACTATGCGGCTTCGGGCGGATATTTTATATCGCTTGCCGGAGATTATATTATTGCCGATCCTGCAAGCATAACAGGTTCAATCGGCGTTTTGGGCGGCAAAATGGTCTTCAAAGGCCTGATGGAAAAGCTTGATATTCATTGGGGAGACATAAAATTCGGGCAAAATGCCGGAATTTTAAGCTCAAATCACAAGTTTTCTCAATCAGAACGTGAAGTTTTTGAAAAATCTCTTGATGTAGTTTATGAAGATTTTACAACAAAAGTATCTGAGGCCAGACAAATCCCGATGGAAGAAATGGATAAGGTTGCACGCGGAAGAGTTTGGCTTGCAAGAAGCGCTATAGAAGTGAAACTGGTCGACGAATTGGGTGGTTTGCAAAAAGCAATCTTAAAAGCAAAAGAGCTTTCGGGTATTGAGCCGAACAAACCTTTCGCCCTTCAATATTATCCAAAACGTGAAACTCTTCAGGAAAAGCTCACAAAGTTTATCGAAAGCGGCGGAAATTTACCGATGATGAAAGCTTTAGGCGGCTTGGAAGAAATAAAAGTTCTCTATCGGCTGAAATATGATGCGGTTTTACCGCCGATGGTTGTGAAGATGTAAATAAATTTTTCTTGCATTCTTGGACAGTTGTTGTTAAAAGATGTGGAAAAGATTAAAATAAAGAGGTTCTAATGGCAATAGATAATGAAATGGTCAAACAGGTGGCATTTCTGGCGCGCCTGAAAGTTGAAGACGACAAAATAGAAGAAACGAAAGATGAATTTAACAAAATCTTAAATTGGATTGAGCAATTAAAGGAAGTTGATACATCGGATATTATGCCCCTTGTTTCCGTCAATGACAGCTCAATTCCGATGCGCGAAGACACTATAACGGATGGTAATGTGAAAGAAGCTGTGTTGAAAAATGCTCCGATGCAGGAGTTTGGTTATTTTGCCGTTCCGAAAGTCGTGGAGTAAGAAGATGACAGATTTAATAAAATTAACCGTAAGCGAAGCTCTGAAAGGGTTGAAATCAAGACAGTTCTCTGCCGTTGAATTAACAAAAGCATACATCAAACAAATGGAAGAAGGCAGAAAATATAACGCTTACGTTGTGGAAACGACGGAACAGGCTTTGGAACAAGCCAAGCTTTCGGACGAACACTATACAAACGGAACAAATAGGGCTTTAGAAGGCATTCCGCTCGGTGTTAAAGATTTATTCTGTACGAAGGGAATACAAACAACGGCTTGTTCTCATATTTTGGATAATTTTGTGCCTCAATATGAATCAACCGTAACACAAAACTTATTAAACAACGGATCTGTCTTTTTAGGCAAGCTCAATATGGATGAATTTGCCATGGGAAGCAGCACCGAAACAAGTTATTATAAACCTGCGGTAAATCCGTATTCTAAAGATAAATTACTTGTCCCGGGCGGATCTTCCGGCGGGTCGGCCGCAGCCGTGTGTGCAAATATGTGTGCGGCGGCAACCGGAACAGATACAGGCGGATCTATTCGTCAACCGGCGTCTTTTTGCGGTATTACGGGAATTAAACCGACATATGGGCGTTGTTCACGTTGGGGAATTATAGCATATGCTTCGTCACTTGATCAAGCTGGTCCGATGACAAAAGATGTGCGAGATGCAGCCATAATGCTTAAATGCATGGCAGGATATGATCCTAAAGATTCTACATCGGCAAACATTGAAGTGCCTGATTTTGAAAAAGTATTGGGTCAAGACATCAAAGGTCTTAAAATCGGTATTCCGAAAGAATACAGATCTGACGGATTAAATAAAGAAGTAGCAAGCTATTGGGATAAAGCAGCGGAAATGTTTAAACTAAGGGGGGCTGAAATTGTTGAAATCAGTCTGCCTCATACAAAATATGCGCTACCGACGTATTATATTATTGCACCGGCTGAAACATCTTCAAATTTGGCTCGCTATGATGGTATTCGCTATGGATTGCGCATAAACGGTGAAAAAGCGGACGACTTATATATCAACACGAGAACGAAAGGTTTTGGAGCTGAGGTTAAACGTCGTATAATGATCGGAACTTACGTTTTATCTGCAGGGTATTACGATGCATATTACATCAAAGCGCAAAAAGTTCGTCGATTGATTAAACAAGATTTTGAAAAAGCTTTTGAAAAGTGTGATTTGATTCTAACTCCGACATCACCCTTTTCGGCATTCGAAATCGGAGATAAAAGCATGAATGAGAATCCAATAAACATGTATTTAAACGACGTATTTACGGTTTCTGTTAATCTTGCGGGATTGCCGGCTTTGAGTTTGCCGATCGGGCTTGACAGCAAAGGATTGCCTCTGGGCATGCAGCTTATAGGTCGAGCATTTGATGAAGAAACGATATTTAAGGCGGGTTATGCTTTGGAAGAAGATGTGGCTTTTAAGAGGAAATAAAATATGACATATACAATTAAAACGGAAAAAAACGAGTGGGAAATTGTCTGCGGTCTTGAAATCCACTGTCAAATTATTTCAAAGTCGAAAATTTTTTCAGGAGCTTCAACCGAATTCGGTGACGATGCCAATGTGAATGTGTCGTTTATTGATGCCGGAATGCCCGGAATGCTTCCGGTCTTAAATAAAGAGTGTGTTAAGCAGGCTGTAAAAACAGGTTTGGGACTTAATGCCCAAATAAATAAACATTCGGTTTTTTCACGTAAAAATTATTTCTATCCCGATCAACCGAATGGCTATCAGATCACACAATATGAATATCCGATTGTGGGTAAAGGCGCCGTTAAAATTGATTTATCTGACGGAACTTCAAAAGAAATCGGTATTACACGTATTCATATAGAACAGGATGCGGCAAAATCAATCCATGATTTGAACCCTAAAAAAAGCTATATTGATTTTAACAGGGCGGGTGTCGGATTGATGGAAATTGTGACGGAGCCTGATTTCAGATCGCCTGAAGAAGCAGGTGCCTTCTTAAGAAAACTGCGCTCAATCGTGCGCTATTTAGGAACATGTGACGGAAATATGGATGAAGGTTCAATGCGTTGTGACGCAAGTATTTCTGTTAGGCTCAAAGGCGAGCAAAAAATGCGTGAGCGTGCGGAAGTTAAAAACGTTAACTCGGTTAAGTTTGCAATGCAAGCCATTGAAAATGAGGCAAAACGTCAGGTTGAGATTTATGAACAGGGCGGAACAATTGAACAGCAAACCCGCCAATTTGACCAAACAACAGGGCAAACAAAGTTTTTGCGCTTGAAAGAATATGCCGACGACTATCGCTATTTTCCGGAGCCGGATTTACCGCCGCTTTATTTAACAGATGAATATATTGAAAACATCAAAAAAGAAATGGTTGAATTACCGGACGCAAAAAAAGACCGCTTTATCAAAGATTATGCTTTGACGGCATATGACGCAGACATTTTAACGGAATCTCGCCAAACAGCAGATTTCTTTGAGCAAGCAGCCAAAGGGCATGATGGTAAAAAGGTTGCAAACTGGATTTTAGGAGATTTGTTTGCAAACTTAAATGCGAATAAATTAACCCTGGAACAATCTCCGATAACTCCTGAAATGATTGGCGAATTGGTCGATTTGATTGCAAAAAATGTTATCAGCGGCAAAATAGCCAAAGATGTTTTTGTTTATATGTGGGAAAACCCGAAAATGCCTTCTCAAATTGTTGAGGAAAAAGGCTTAAAACAGGTTACGGATACCGGTGCAATAGAAGCGGTTATCGATTCTGTTTTGGCTCAAAATCCGGATAATGTTGCAGCTTATAAAGCAGGAAAAGTTAATCTCTTTGGCTTTTTTGTCGGGCAAGTTATGAAAGCTTCGAAAGGAGCGGCCAATCCGCAAATGGTCAACGAAATTTTGAAAAAGAAGCTGGGATAGACAATGGCAAAAACCAGAGAAAGGAAGATTCCCGAGGTTTTAATCTGGAGTGATATCAACAACTATAGTGATGACTTAGCCGCTATGGTTGTTTTAGCGTATTTGTCTGACAGAAAGCTGATTAATATCAGAGGAATTAT
>OMQZ01000066.1 GCA_900313355.1 uncultured Rhodospirillaceae bacterium | reverse complement strand
GTTTCAGACTGATCCAAAACCTTAAAACGATTATAGCATTTTTGGTTTGCCAAGCGATAACATTCTGTCATTGTGTAAGAAGTTCCGTTGCAGATAGCCTCATAAACACCTTTTTGTGATGAGCCGTAAAGAGGGGAAACGGAAGAATCGGAAGAAGCGCAAGAACATAAAGCGCAGATAAAAGTTAAAGCAATAAGTTTTTTCATCATAAGCCTCTCAAAAATGTTTTCAATAGCTAAAGCATAAGCAAAGATTCAGAAAAAATCAAGCGTTATTTATAAAAAAGCCCTCTTAAAAAAGAGGGCTTAGAGAAAAACCAAGAATTAGAATGCCAAGCGTATGGTATCTTGGGCAATCATCAATTCTTCATTTGTCGGAATGACATAAACACGGACTTTTGAATCAGGGGTTGAAATTTCAACCATTTGGCCGCGTTTTTTGTTGTTCTCGGCGTTAAGCTTAATACCGAGATAAGCAAGTTTTTCCATAATCATGGCGCGCAAAATCGAGCCGTTTTCGCCAACACCTGCCGTAAAGACAATCGCATCAACACCGCCCAAAACAGCGATATACGCACCGATAAAGCGCAAAATGCTGTGAACGTACATATTCATCGCCAAAACGCATTTTTCATCGCCTTCCTGGTAGCGTGTTTCAACGTCACGGTTGTCGGAATATCCGCAAATACCGAACATGCCGCTTTGTTTGTTTAAAATATTGTTGACTTCATCAGCAGATTTTCCCAAAAGTTTTTGCAAATGAACGGCGATAAAAGGATCAATATCGCCCGAACGGGTGCCCATAATAATGCCGGCAAGCGGTGTAAAGCCCATAGATGTGTCAACACATTTTCCGTTGTCAACAGCAGCCAAAGATGCGCCGTTTCCTAAATGGCAAGTGATGATTTTGCCTTTCTTGCCAATGAGCTTGGCGGCTTCTTTTGAAACATAAGCGTGCGAAATGCCGTGGAAACCATAGCGGCGGATTTTGTGCTCTGTGTAATATTCAAGCGGCAAAGCATACATAAAAGCTTCTTTTTTCATCGTTTGATGGAAAACCGTATCAAAAACAGCAACTTGAGGCACATTCGGCAATAATTTTTGAACAGCTCTGATGCCTGAAATATTAGCCGGCATATGAAGAGGTCCTAAGGGCTTTAAGCTCTCCATTTTTTGCATGGCTTCTTCATCGATTTTAACGGAATCTTGGAACAACTCACCGCCATGCAAAACACGGTGACCGACGGCAGAAATTTCATCAACGCTTTTCAATGGTCCTGAAAGCAAAAAGTTGATGACTTCCTTAAATGCTTCATCGTGGGTGGGCATCGGCACGGTTTTTGTTTGTTTGTTGTCGCCGATTTTTAAGGTGATGTTAGAACCCTCAATACCGATACGTTCGGCAATACCTTTTGCCACAACTTCATAATTTTCGCCCTCAACATTAAAAAGCTGATATTTTAAGGAAGATGAGCCTGAATTAATCACTAAAATTTTTTTCATGAGATTGACCTTTCTTTATTTGTTTTGAGCCTGAATGGCGGTGATGGCAATGGTGCCTAAAATGTCTTCTACCAAAGCGCCGCGCGACAAGTCATTAATCGGGGCGTTTAAGCCTTGCAAAACAGGGCCGTAAGCCTCACAGCCGCCAAGCCTTTGAAGGAGTTTGTAGCTGATGTTGCCTGTATTTAAATCAGGAACGATTAAAACCCTTGCTTTGCCGGCAACATGGCTCTCGGGCGCTTTTTTCTTAGCAACGGTCATATCAAGAGCCGCATCTGCCTGAAGCTCACCGTCTATTTGAATGTTTAATTTGTTATATGGTTCTGTTTTAAGCGTTTCCAGCGCAAGAGCCAAAGCGGCTTTGACCTTGTCAACGTCTTCGCCTTTGCCCGAACCTTTTGTTGAATAAGAGAGCATGGCAACTTTGGGCTCAATACCGAACATAACGGCAGATAAGGCAGAAGTGACGGCGATGTCGCCGAGTTCTTTTTCGCTCGGCTTAATGACTAAACCGCAATCAGATAAAATAAACGGTTCGCCGTTTGAAACCATAATGAAAAATGACGAAACGCCCATTGCGGGATTTTTGGATTTGATGATTTGAAGAGCAGGGCGCACCGTGTCGGCAGTGGAGTGATTAGCACCCGAAACCATACCGTCGGCATGACCGGATTTCATCATCAAAGTGCCGAAATAGTTATAATTAAGAGCTGTTTTTGCGGCATCTTCCTGGCTCATTCCCTTTGCTTTTCTGAGCTCAAACAAAAGATTTGTATATTCTTGTAAATGTTCTGATTTTTCGGGTTCGATAATTTGAATGCCGTCTAACGACCAGCCCCTTTTTGCAAAAAAGGCTTTAATTTCATCAGGCTTTCCCAGAATAATCGGCTTGGCAACATTGTTTTGAACAGCAAGATAAGCAGCCTCTAAAACGCGCTCATCTTCGCCCTCAGGCAAAACGATTGTTTTAACATCTTGTGCCGCTCTTTTAACAAGAGAGCTTAAATATGGGCTTAACATCAACATTTTCCTTTTTGATAAATAAATGATAACTGGCGCAAGTTAATCACTATCTTATTCAAAAGTCTAGAAGAAATTAAGTTATTACACAGTAAAAGAGGAGGGATATTGAAAAAAGTTCTTGATTTTTTGCGCGAGATGTGTCAAGTTTAGACAAATTGTATTTCATTGTCTAATAATTAATTCTCTATATTTATGAAAAAGCTGATTTTTCTCACGCTTTGCGTGATTCTTGCGGTATGCCAAGCGTATGCGCAAGAGCCTGAAATTAATCTGACGGTTCCCGTTATGGGCACCGGTAAGTTCTTCCAAAAGCATTATATTTATCAAACTGTCGAAATTTCGACGATTGTCGGCAAAGACAAAGACGAAGCTCAAGACAGTTTTGATGATTCGGATGAGGCATCCGGCAGCAGCTCTCGAAACAATAATCTTCCGGACATCGTGAAAAACTTGAATTTAGGCATGAATATCGGATATTCAATGATTTTTGTGCCCGGCAAAATCAAGGACGACCTTCTCGAAATCAACCGCTTCGGTTTTGCTTACAGCGCGGGATTTATTGCTGCCTTTGACCGTCAGGATGAATATGATGTAACTTGCGATTTCTTAGGAAAAATCGGGGTTGAAACAGGAAACGGACACGCACTCGGAATCGGTGTTGATTTGTTGCTCGGCGGTGGTAAGAGTGCCGGCGTGACCTATGTCGAAGTCGATGATGAATGGCAATCGTATCCGTACACCAAATGGTGTTTCAAACAAGGTATGCAGGTTTGGCTCAATACCAATTTGTTGACCACCGGCATCAAAAACACCGATATCTTGGCATTCGGGCGGTTTGTTTATTCAAAAGATCCGCAAGGTGATGAGATAACCGACACAGAAGATATCACCCTCGACAACTGGATCGAAGAATCCTGGCAATTCGGCATCACTTTGAGATATCGCTTCTAAGAAAAAGGCTCATGCACACAAAGCATGGGTCTTTTTTATTTTGCAACAAAAAGCTGTAAGTATTTTGTCAAAAAAAGATTGATTATAATTTAATTAAATGATATACTGAAAATCAGTTAGTACTTGAAGTTCAAATGGGGACGAACGATGAACGAGAAAGAAGCACGTGCCGAGCTTGAGAACATAAAAAAAGCTTTTAAGCCGAGTAAAAGTTGGCTTGAACGTGTGTTCCGCAGAAAACAGGATAATTTTTATATCGAAAACACACAGCAGACGAATAATGTTTTAAGAGATATTCTCGAACAACATCCTCATTTGGCGCCTGAAGTTTTAAGTGTTGTTCAAGAAAGTTTAAATTTTAAACCCTTCGAATATGAGTTAGGGGAAATATATAAAACTTTAGGTGACATTTTAAAAATTGCCCCCGAACTTCAAGAAAAAGTTTTTGAAATGTATAAAAAACTTTTTGAAAATGAACAAAACACAGACGATTTGTTAAAAGAAAACTATAAAATTCTTAAAGATGTGCTTAAAAAATCTCCGGAGGCGCTGCCCGAGGTTTATGATGTTTTAAAAGTCGGGTTAAAATCAGCGCAAAATGGCGATAAATCGCTGACTCAGGCTTATGGTGTATTGATAGATATACTCAAAATAGAGCCATCACGTGCTTCGGAAATTTTTGAAATTGTCAGAGAAGATGATCAAAAAGGCAGATATCCGGGCGCTAGAGCGATGGTGTCGGCTGTTTTAGGTCATGTTATGCTGATCGATCCTCAATTTGGTCCTGATGCCTTAAATATCATCAAAAACTCCCTGCCGGCAGAAGCGGACGGCTCATACGACAGTCGTGAAACGAAAAAAACTGTTTTTCAAAATTTGGCATACGTCGGAAAAGAAAAGCCGGAGTTGGTCAAAGATATATGGAACATAATGATTGATGAAATAAAAAAGGATAAATCCCTTGATAAGGGCGATAATGATTTTCATCATGATAATGAGCTCCGCGACATCTTAAGTTCTAGTTGGTCAGGAGGATACAGCGAAATATATGGGGAGTTTAGAAAGAAAATTTATCCGATTATTGCAGAAGATATTCGCGCCGGAAAATATGATTCAAAAGTTTTAGAACGTATCATGAAACATTTAACCTTGAGCGATGACGAAGAAGCAAAATTGGCTATTTTAAGTGCTTTCGTTGAAAGTACGAAGCAAACAGAAGCATCACTTAAAGAATGTTACCGAATGATTATTTCTAACGATCATTCTGATAAAGAAGCCATTACTGATATTTTTGTAAAAGCAATACAATCCGAGCAAAATAGCGAAAAAACATTACAAGAAATGATAGAAATGTTGATTAGAACTGAAAGCAATGATTTTCATTTGGATTTAGCTAAAAAAGCTGTATCAACAAGAGAAAATGATAAAGATTTTCTTTCAAATTTATCTTTCAGTTTAAGCAAAATATTTCAATCATATCATAACAAAGATGAATGTATTAAAATTTTTGAAATTGCAGAAGAAATAATAACAGCAAATGCATGTGATCAAGAATGTCTTAGAAAAAAAAAAAAAATTTTAGAAGTGTATGTAAAAACAGTAGGTGCTCAACAAATTAATATACATGAGGCTGTCATAAAAGTATTAAAAAAATCAGTAAATTCAAAAG
>OMQZ01000042.1 GCA_900313355.1 uncultured Rhodospirillaceae bacterium | reverse complement strand
TATTGTTATCATCGGCACCATTGCCGATTCGAGAGCTATATTTAACATAAAATTCTAAGATTGCAAGCACTTTTTTTAGCATCTTAAAAAATGTCATATTATATGAATGTTAAAATGGAAACGCCCCGACGTTAAAAGCGGAGCGCTTTCATAAACATATGGCAAAAACTATTTTTCGGCAGACTTCTTACGCCTTTTTATTGCAGCCGAAGCCAACACCTTCCCTAATTTTGTAACCGGTGTTTTATCAGGCGCATCTTTACTAATTATATTTTTATCTTTTAAGCGTTTATGCACTTTTTCTATTTTTTGACCGATTATGTACTCCGCCGTATCTTCAACACCTTTTGTAGCATGAAAAATAATCTTACCTTTTCTGTTATAACGAGTTTGCGTACCATCAGGAAGCTCCTCGCTTTTCATCTGCCCATTTTCATACCATCTACGTTCTGAACAATCCGGTAAACGCTCTGCCGCCATCTGCCCATTTCCATACCACGCATGAAACGTACCGTCAGAAAGATATTCGCTTTCCATTTGCCCATTTTTATACCACGCACATGTTGAACGACCCGGTAAACGTTCACCCTCTATCTGTCCGTTACGATACCACTTGCGAAACGTTCCATCAGGAAGCTCTTCTGATTCCAAATTCTTTCCGTCATCATACCACGTGCGACGTGTTCCATCGGATAGCCTTCGCGCCCATTGCCGTCCGTTTGGACCCCATGAACGCGATGAACCATCTGCTAATTTTTCATATGTCAAATCACCATGTCTCCACCTGCGTTCTACTCCGTTTGGCAATTTCTCACCGACGATGAAACCCCTTCTATATGTTTGTTCTTTTCCATCCGGAAAATACCTCGTCATTTCATCACCGTTTCGAACGCCATATGAACCATCGCCATAAAATTCTTTCTCAATTTCTTTGCCATCAATTATTTCCTTAGAAACTCTTTTGGCTTTTGGCAATCTTCTTCCCGGCGTATCGCAACCTCGCATCTCTCTTTTCATTATTTCGGCTTGAGTTTGCGCTATTTCATAATGTTCTTGGCGCTTCTCACCGCTTTTTACGTCTGCTGTTTTTCCGACTTTATCACCAAGTTTGGCGCGGAATCTGTCAGCTTTACGTTGAAGCGGATCTTCCGAAACGGTGTCTTTATCTAGCCAATCTTCCCCACGCAACTCTTTTTTTGTATTTCTAACTGTTTTCTCCAGTTTAGAAAGATTTTTTGTCCGAGGTTGTTTTTCTATAACTAACTGAGCAAAATCAATCGCTTCTTCAAGGTTATTTAAGGATCCCCATGCAACAGACTTTGCTTCTTCCAAATACATCTCATCGTGAGCATTATATTCAGGGTTTGTAAAACCATACTTATAACTATCAGTAGCATTTTTAACATCTTGATGTATAGCACAACTTGCCGAAAAAATCAGATATTCTAACTTCAAAATTTCTTCTTCAGTCAAGTTTCTCTTACCAAATTTCTCTTCCAGTTTTTTTAAATACTGAAAATCTTTACTGCCACTTTTCATTGTTTTAACCCTTCGTATTATCTTATCTACACATGTATTGTAATATAAAACCATGTTTTTGTCAATATATTTTTCCGGATTTTTTATCCTCGCGCCCTTTCGTGTTCGAGCCCCGCCTGCCAATAAAAAAAGAGGGCAAAACCCTCTTTTTTTTTTATTGGCGTCAGCGGCGGGACTCGAACCCACTACACACAGTTTAGGAAACTGTTGCTCTATCCTGATGAGCTACGCCGACATTGTTTGAGTTTCTTATAATAAATCCCACTCATAAATGCAAGTACTTTTTCTTAAAAAATACGTATAATAAGGCAAATACGCCGTAAGCGTTCATGCGCCGTGTACAAAAAGCGTACACAAGCACGAACGTTTGCAAGTAGTTGACCATTATACGTATTTTTTACCCGCGGTAGTATTTTTCAAAGGGAACATCTTGGTTCACATCTTGCGGTTTGTAAACAAAGATGTTCGTAACCGTCGGAATATCGTGTGTACGGTGAGAATAACCGCGTTTTTCCATACATTTGCGATATTTTTGAGGGCTTGAAGAGGTATCATCACGAACCGAATTAACTAATATCGGCTGTGCCCCCCAATAAGGAACATAGCTCGCCCAAATACCTTTTTCCGAATGCCAATCAGCACGAATATCTATGCGCTTTTCTTCTGTATAAAACCAGTTTTTGATGTTTGGAATAAACTTAAAATCTTCTGCCTCTCTCATACATTCAGAGTGATCGCGCGAAAATTTTTCAACCCCTGTATTCACTCTTTCCCAATGAAAGATAACCTGTCCTTTGCCTTTTGAAAAAAAAGTACAAGCAGGAAGAAGGAAG
>OMQZ01000022.1 GCA_900313355.1 uncultured Rhodospirillaceae bacterium | reverse complement strand
TTTTCACCTTGCTTTTTATATAAGCTCATTTTATCCCCCAAGGCAACAAAAAACTTGTCAGATAAAAAAAATATGTTGTATATTTTTTTATAAATGAAAGGTTCTCTCATGCAAAATTCAATCTGTATTCATAACGCGACGGTTTTAAACGGCTTTACTCAAATGAAAAATTGCGCCGTTTTAATCAAAAAAAATAAAATTATTGACGTCTTTAACGAAGAGCGTTTTTTGAAGAAAAAATTTGATAGCAACACGCTTATCATTAATGCCAAAGGCGCTTATATTACCCCCGGTCTGATTGATACCCACATTCACGGAATCGGCGGTTTCGGCACTGATGACGGCGATCAAAAGTCTATTTTAAAAATGTCCGAGATTTTATCAAATTACGGCGTAACCTCTTTTATTCCGACGCTTTATGCCGGCACACGCGAAAAAATGCTTAAATCCATCAAAGCCGTCGTTTCAGCAATGGGAAAAGAAAAAGGCGCGCGCATTTTGGGAATACACCTTGAAGGACCGTTTATTTCAAAAGATCGTTTAGGTGTTCAAAGCGCTTCTGATATCAGCCCTGTTGATTTAAGCTTAATGAAAGAGCTCTATAATGCCTCCAAAGGCCACATCATCAACATGACTGTTGCGCCCGAATTAAAAGGTATGCGTGAGCTTGCTCTTTATGCCGTTTCAAAAGGAATTGTTTTACAAGCCGGTCACACAAACGCCACTTATGAACAAATGGTTGAAGCCATGCAGGCACGTATTTTTCACGTTACCCATCTTTTTAATGCCATGAGCCGAATGCACCATCGCGACCCCGGCGTTGTCGGTGCGGTGTTTATTCACCCCGAACTTTCTTGTGAAATTATCGCAGACGGCATTCACATCAACCCCGAAATCATCAAATTTTTGCTTTCGTGCAAATCGCTTGATAAGGTTGTTTTGGTAACCGACTCCTTAAAGCCCACAAAACAAAAAACAAAGCCTTTTATTGCAAACGGTGACGAAGTTTATCTCGACAAATGTTTTTACCGAAAGTCCGACAATGCCATTGCCGGCTCGGCGCTGACCATGATTGACAGCGTGAAAAACATTGTTTCTTACGGCTTTCATCTCGAACAAGCCATTCATATGGCCTCAACAAACCCCGCGCGCATCATGAAACAGGAACACTTGGGCATTATCGCTCCCGGATATGAAGCAGACCTCGTTGTCTTAGATGAAAAGCTCAATGTTTTATACACCATCATCGGCGGAAAAGTTAACTATAAAGGAAAATAAATGCGTTTAATCATTAAAAAAACATCTGATGAAGCCTCAAAATGGGCCGCAAATCATATTGCACAAAAAATCAATTCTTTTAACAACAAACCCTTCACGCTCGGGCTTCCCACAGGATCAACACCGCTTCAAACCTACGATGAGCTTATCAAATTAAACAAAAAAGGGTTCGTTTCTTTTCAAAATGTTACAACCTTTAACATGGACGAATATGTCGGCTTGAGCGATAAATGTGAACAGAGCTATCATTATTTTATGTATCACAATTTTTTTGATCATATTGATATCAAAAAACAAAACATTCATATCTTAAACGGCATGGCAGAAAACCTTGAAAAAGAGTGCGAAAATTATGAAAAAGCCATTAAAGATGCCGGTGGAATCAGGCTGTTTTTGGGCGGTGTCGGCGAAGACGGACATATTGCCTTTAACGAGCCCTTCACATCTCTTAAATCGCGCACTCATGTTCAGCCCTTAACTCAAGATACAATTCGCGTCAACTCTCGCTTTTTTAGCGGGGACCAATCCAAAGTTCCGACAAAAGCCTTAACCGTCGGCGTTCAAACCGTTATGGATTCAGACGAGGTTTTGATTTTAGCATTCGGTAAAAACAAGGCCAAAGCCCTTTATCACAGTTTAGAAGAAGGTATTTCTCATAAGTGGACGCTCTCTGCCGTTCAGATGCACGAAAACGCTGTTATTGTTTGTGATGAAGACGCCGCAAGCCTGCTTAACAAAGAAACAACAGACTATTTTCTTGACATCGAGAACTGACGTTTTCTCTTTTTTATCGTCACCCTTGGCCCGTAGCTCGACGAGCTCGCTGACCTGTCGGTACGTGCCGAGGGTCCATTTTTGCTTTCGATTTTTATTGCCTGCCCGCCAAAATTATGATATAATCAGACTCGATAACATATTAGTGTGGTTGGATTGTGGGAATTAGTATTAAGGGTTTTTGCCTTTTAATATACTTGTCGTGTTATCAGGATTTTTTCCATGTTGTTTTAAAATAACTTCTAAAAAAATATACTATGGGATTTTGGTATCTTATTGGTGTGGCGGCTCTTGTCGGCGTCGTCCTCAAGGGCCTCGAGACTCTAAACGTAAAAGAACTCATCGGCGCGATTGTATCTGGTTTAATAGCCTCTGCACTCGTCGCCGTTGTCATCTCTTTCTTCGGCATCGACTTCGGCCCTGTGTTTCAGCGCTCGGCTGTTGTTCTCGTGCCGCTCTGTGTCCTCTACAAAATCTTCTGCTAGAGGTTCAGAGGATAGACAAGATTAGTTCCGTGTTTTAGATTGCCCCCAAAGGCTTTCTTTGAACACGGAACTTTTTTATTTAATAATCTCTTGAAATGATAAAATCCGCTAAATTTTTGAGTGTTTCAGCCTTACTTGAAAAAATCTCAAGTGCTTCTTTAGCCTCTGAGGTCAGCTTTTCTTCAAGCTCTCTTGCTTTTTCCATCCCCAAAAGCGAAACAAAAGTTAACTTATTTTGTTTGTCGTCTTTTTTGAGGGTTTTTCCAACCTTCTTTTCATCACCGACCACATCTAAAATATCGTCCGAAATTTGAAAAGTCTGCCCGATTTTTCTGGCATATAAGCACAAAGCCTCTCGCTCTTTTTGCCCCGCATTTCCGATTATGGCTCCGGCCTCGCAGGCATATCTTAAAAGACAACCCGTTTTCATTTTTTCAATGTTTTCAATCAGTTTTAACGGCTCTTTTTCGTCTTTGGCTGTTTCAGCATAAAGGTCAAGCGTTTGTCCCGCAATCATTCCGCTGAAAGCGCCCGCGTTTTGTGCAAGCTTTTTGATAAGCTCTGTTTTTATGCTTGGCTCATAATCCGAATCGGCTAAAATTTCAAAGGCATAAGTCAAAAGTCCGTCGCCTGCCAAAATCGCCGTAGCCTCATCAAAAGCCTTGTGACAGCTGGGTTTTCCGCGCCGAAAATCATCATTATCCATCGCCGGCAAATCATCATGAATAAGCGAATATGTGTGAAGCATTTCAAGGCTGGCACCGGCCATAAAAGATTTTTCCTCATTCAAACCAAAAAGTTCCGCACTTTTTGCGACCAAAAACGGACGAATCCTTTTTCCGCCGTTCATAAGCGCATATCTCATTGCCTCAACTGTTCGTCTTTCAAAGCCTTCCGGCATTTGAAAAAGAGCTTCAAGACGCGCATTAAACCGCTCTGAAAACTCTTTGATTTGATTTAAAACATCAGTCATTTTGATTTTCATCAAGCGGCTTTAATTCAAGACCGCCGTCTTTTCCCTGTTCAATTTTTTCAATTTTAAGTTCGGCAGATTTCAGCTTTTCTTCGCAGAATTTTTTAAGCGCAATCGCTTTTTCATATTCTTCAACAGCATCATCTAATTTAATCTGCCCTGTTTCAAGCTCTCTGACAATTGTTTCAAGTTTTTGCAAAGCTTCTTCAAATGTTAATTTTTTCTCAGCCATATTAATCCTATCTGTCATAAAGTCATCCCTCCGAACGAAGTGAGGTCAAGGGATCTATAAATTCTTTTTTACTTCTCTTTTCTTCTTAAATCAATCTCTTTTGTCTTTTTATAACAATCGGCTTATTTAAAAGTTTTATTTTCTTCTTAAATCAATTTTAAGGAGAATTGAAATGAATTTACAAAAAACCGCCCTTCTTTTAAGAGCCGTTGCAAACATTAAAAGGCTTGAAATTTTATTTTATTTGCGTCATAGTGAATTGTCCGTCGGCGAGATGGAAAAAAAACTCGGTCTCAGCCAATCTGCCCTTTCTCAGCATTTGGCCGTTTTGCGAAGAGCCGAAATTGTTCAAACCCGCCGCCACAAACAACAGATTTTTTATCGTTTGGAAAATAAAAAAATCAAAAAGCTTTTAACTTTTTTAAACAAGGACTGAAAAATGGCAAAAATCACATGGCGCGCCGGAACAATGCTCGCCCCTCTTCCTCCCGCTCTTATTTCATCAGGAAGCACCGAAAAGCCGAACGTTATGACAGCCGCTTGGACGGGCATTATTGCCTCTGATCCCGCACTGACATATGTTTCTATCAGGCCATCGCGATATTCGCATGAAATTATCTCAAAAACAAAGGAGTTTGTGATTAATCTGCCCAATTTAGCCCTTGCAAAAGCGACTGATTTTTGCGGCGTTAAATCAGGTCGCGACACCGACAAATTCAAGCTTTGCGGCTTAACGGCCGGCGCGTGTCAAACCGTTTTAGCCCCTCAAATCATCGAGGCGCCCGTTTCGCTTGAATGTCAGGTAATTGACATCAAATCATACGGCACACATGATATGTTTTTGGCTGAAATTAAAGCCGTCAGTGTCGATGATCAATATATCAACAAAGCCGGCGCTCTTGATTTGGAAAAAGCCGGTTTGATTGCCTATGCTCACGGATTTTATTACACTTTAGGACGAAAGCTCGGCAAATTCGGCTTTTCGGTTGAAAAGAAAAAGACGATTAAAAAAAGACTTGCACGAAAACAAAAATAAAAATAGCTATTGACAAAGAGCGCAAAATATGAAAAAAGAGTGTCTGATTTCATCTGCGCTCTTAGCTCAGCTGGATAGAGCAACAGCCTTCTAAGCTGTGGGTCGGGCGTTCGAATCGCCCAGAGCGCGCCAATAAAAAAAGCACCAAACGGTGCTTTTTTTGTTAGGCGCGGCGCAGTTTTGTTAATTTGCGCGCAAGCGATAGCGATGCCAAGCAAATGTTACAAAACAAGTGACCGACGCTTTCTTTAGCGGTTGCAAGCTTTAGCGAAGCAAGCGCTTAGAAAGCTAGACCGCCATTTATTTGAATGCTTTATCTTCCTTTATAAAAACAAAAAAGCCCCGTCATGTGCTGACAGGGCAAAAAGATAAAAAGCTCGAAGACTGTTTGTGCTCTCTTAGCAGGCGCCCGTGAAGTCAACGCTTTCGAGACTTTTGATGAGATCTTCAATCGTTGTCTCAAAGCTCAGGTCGTCGTCTGCCAAAATCGAAAACCGAGAGATGCACTCTTCCTGAATATCCCAGATATCCAAGAGGTCGAGACCAAGGCTTTCCATGGTGGCATCATCAGGCGCGGTCTCAACACAAACACCCGTTACCTCGAAGATGAGGTCGTTGATGAGTTTTCTTTTGTCTTTCATAACAATAGGTATTTAATTGACATAAAACTTTTCTTTGCCTTAAATTTGACATTTTTTTTATTTGTTGTCAATAAAAAACAAAAAGACAGCCATAGCCCAAAAACTTTAATTAAAGCAAAAATTAACTTATTTTTCTTATCATGTTTCTTATGAAAAACGCGATTAATTTTAATGCCTCTCCTCAATTAAAAATCCTGATTGATGAATGGAGAGACTGGCTTTTAAAAGAGCGCCGTTACAGTGTGCATACGGCAGATGCTTATTTACGCGATTTATCTTTTTTCATCAATTTTTTTGAAAATCTTACCCCTTCTGCCCTAGAGGCTTTAGATGTTCGCGATTTCAGGCGTTTTATCAGCGCGCGCGCTTCAAAAAATATTGAAAAATCATCACTTTCGCGTGAACTCTCCGCGATTAAAAACTTTTTTAAGTGGCTTAATAAAAAACACTCCATTAAAAACGAATCTGTCAGTCTTGTTTCAAACCCCAAAAAATCTAAAACTTTACCGAAAGCCATTGATGCTGATGATGCTTTTGAGCTTTTGGACCAAGCACCGTTTTTTTCAAAATCAGATTGGCAGGGGTTGCGCGACCGTGCCGTTATGATTTTGCTTTATGGCTCCGGACTACGAATTTCTGAGGCCTTAAATTTGAATGTCGGACAAATCAAAAAAGATCAAAAAGCCCTTATTGTTAAAGGAAAGGGCAACAAAGAACGTGTTGTGCCGATATTGCCTGCCGAATTTGAGGCGATTGAAGCTTATTTAAAAATCGTTCCTTATGGTCTCAAAGAAGGCGATCCTTTGTTTGTCGGCGCCAGAGGCGAGCGCTTAACGGCTCGCATCATCCAGCGCCAGATGCAAAAAATACGCGCTTATATGGGATTGTCCGAAAGCGTTACCCCCCACGCGCTCCGTCACTCCTTTGCCACTCAGCTTTTAGATGTGGGATGTGACTTACGTTCCATTCAGGAGCTTTTGGGGCACGAATCTCTTTCAACCACCGAACGCTATACAAATGTTTCGCTCGAAAAATTAAAAAAAGAATACGACAAGGCGTATGCACAAAACAACAAATAGAACAAAAAAAAGACCTCTTGTCAGAGGCCTTTTTCATTTTTTGCCAAGAAGAAATTACTTCAATTTCTTTTCAACGAACTCTTCGTGTTTCTTTGATTTTTTATCATATTTTTTCAAAACCAATTTTTCCGGATGAGTTCTCGGATTCTTCTCTGCCAAATAGAATGTGCCTGTTCCGGCACTGCTCTCTAACTTAACTTTTACTTTTACTGCTTTTGCCATTTTTTATACTCTTTTATTAAAATTGATAAAACATTTGAGCGTAATATACATATTTTTAAGTCTTTGTCAACAAGTTTTTTTATATCCCCGTTTTGAGATATTTAACCGCTCTTTCAATGTCTTCTTCTTTATCGAATCGATCTTCTTTTTCGCAATCTTCGCTCAACCCCGTACAAATAAACGGCGTCAGGCCTTTTTTATCAATATTTAAGCCCGACGGTGTATAAAAAAACGAAGTTGTTACGCTTATTGCACGGTCAGAGCCTATTTTTTCAACATCTTGAACCGCCCCTTTGCCATATGTTTTTGTCCCGATTAAAACAGCCCTGTTTTGTTCGGAAAGGGCCGCCGCCAAAATTTCGGCGGCCGAAGCTGTTGCGCCATCAATTAAAATCGCCATCGGCTTGTTTGAAAGTATATCACCGGCAGGAGCTGTATAATATTGAGGGGTGCTGTTTTCAGAGGCTTGCGTATAAGTCACGATCCCCTCGTCTAAAAACAACCCCGCAATTTTAATCGCTTCATTAATAAAACCGCCCTTGTTTCCTCTCAAGTCCAGAATGAGCCCCTTGCATTTTGAACATTCTCCGACACTTTCTTTAATTTTTTCTGCCGTGTCTTTTTGAAACCTTATCAAGCGTATGAGCAAAAAATCATCAACCAATCGGGCAGCATAGTGCCTTCTGATTTTTAAAGGTTTGTTTTCATCTTTATCGTCAAACGCACCAAAATAATGTGAATATCCGTCCAGCCCCTCAAAAACTTTTTGAGCAAAACGGTCTTCAAGCTCAAAGTCATGAACTTCAACCAACGGCGAGATCTTTATTGCTTCGTTCATCACGTTTTTGTTAAATTCAACCCATGCTTTGATGTCATTTTCATTTTGCGGAAAATCAAACTCTTTGTATTTTTGATTTTTATAATATAAAAACACCTTGTTTTGTGATCTTCTTAAAGTCAGGTCTTTATCAATGTTGAGCAATGCTCTCAACCCTTTTAGGGTAATGTCTTTGTTGCTCATGTTTTCGACATATTCGTTATTTATTTTTAAAAAAACTTCACTGATAACATCTTTTTGAGCAAACGCATTTGATGAAATAAAAACACAAAAAATCAAAACAGCTATTTTTTTTATCATCATTTATTCCTCAAAAACGGCTACAAGCGCCGTATGGTCCGAAGGTTTTTCCGTTGTTCGCAGCGCCCTGTCAACTTCACAACCTTTCAGTTTTTCTGCCATCAATGCCGAGCATAACACATAATCAATGCGCAACCCCATATCTCGTTCAAACGCAGCGGCGGCGTAGTTCCAATAAGTGTATCCGACATCATTTTGGTGCAACAACTTAAAAGCATCATAATATCCCAAATATTTCAAAGCCGTTAATTTTTGGCGCACATCTTCGGCATAAAGCGCATTGTCCTTGAACTCATTTTCGTCATAAACATCAGATGAGCTCAAAATTACATTAAAATCACCGCCTAAAATAACTTTTTCATTTTCAATTAAAAGCTTTTTTGCGTGTTCATAAAAAGCATCCATAAATTTGAGCTTATAATCAAATTTTTCACTGCCTAAAGGATTTCCGTTCGGCATATAAACGCTTGAAACAACCACATCGTCATATAAAACTTCCAAATATCTTGCCTGAGTGTCTTCAAAATTCGGAAGGTTTTCGTTTAAGACTTTAACCGGCTTTTTTGAAATAACGGCTACCCCGTTATAACCTTTCTGGCCCAAAACTTTTGCGTCATAGCCTAAAGCATTTATTTCAAAAAACGGAAAAGAATTATATTCGGTTTTTATTTCTTGAAGCAAAATGATATCAGGCTTTGTGCTTTTAATATAGTCGAGCAGCAAAGGCAATCGCGCATTGATTGAATTGATGTTTAACGTTGCAACTTTCATAATTCACAGTTTAATAAAAAAATTGATAAATTCAAGGCAGATATTAAATGATTATAAAGTTTTTTGCGCTAGCTTGTTTTCAGAACACTATGAGGCTTTGAAATGAAAGAACTGTTTAACAATCCCAAAGAAGAAGAATATTTAAGCGAATTTAAGCAAAAAGTCGCTCAAGAAATGCAAGAAGACATTGAACAACGCCGCCGTGAATTAGAGCGTTCACGCAACGGTTTTATCGGCTCGGTTGCCGGCATCATTTTAGCTGGACTCGTGAGCTGGTTTTTGCTTTTGCCTCGTTTCGGCTTCAATTCAAACAAAGAAATTCCGATTATTCGCCGACCGATTTTGCCTGTTAAGATTCAACCGAGCGAGCCCGGTGGCATGGAAATTTTAAATCAGGATAAAACCGTTTATTCTTTGGTGGAAAAAAATGATGATTTAGACACTACGGTTGAGAGTTTGCTCCCCGCTCCCGAAACCCCGAAAATGCCAACCATAACTGCCGAAGAAGAAGCCTCTTCAAGCGCCAACCCTTTAAGCGAAGAATCGCCGGAAAATATGGATGAATTAATCGCCGCCGTTGAAACAAGCGCAACGGAAAAACTTAAAATTCCCGAAAAGTTGCCGGTTATTGATGTCAAAGTTTTGAAAACAAATGAACCTCTTACTCAAAAGCAAGAGACAGAAAAAGATGTTGATGTTGCCGAGCAAAAGCCTCAAGAAAAGCCTCAGGAAAAACCTCTTGCTTCGGCTTCCTTAAATGAGGGCAAATGGAGCGTTCAAATGATGGCTTCTTCTAAAAAAGATGCTGTTGAAAAGGGCTATCAACAACTTGTTAAACAATATTCCGTTCTTAAAAATCTGCCTTATCAGATTGAGTCCGGAAATGACGGCTTAAGCCGCTTAAAAGTCGGCTCATATCAAACAAAGGCAGACGCCGAATCGCTTTGCTCAAAAATCAAACAAAGCGGCGGCAGCTGTATGGTTAAAGAAAAATGAGACCTATATTTGCGGGCATTCTTT
>OMQZ01000047.1 GCA_900313355.1 uncultured Rhodospirillaceae bacterium | reverse complement strand
TTTAACAGTTATGGAAGCTGCTGATTTATCAAAAATGTTAGAAGAAAAATGGGGCGTTTCAGCCGCTGCTGCTGTTGCAGTTGCTGCTGGTGGCGCTGCCGGCGGTGCCGCTGCAGCAGAAGAAAAGACAGAATTTGATGTTATCTTGGCTGAAGCAGGCGCAAATAAGATCAACGTTATTAAAGAAATCCGTGCAATTACACAACTCGGCTTGAAAGAAGCTAAAGATTTGGTTGACGGTGCTCCGAAGACTGTTAAAGAAGGTGCTCCGAAGGCTGAAGCTGAAGAAATTAAAGCTAAGCTCGAAGCTGCCGGTGCTAAAGTTGAATTGAAGTAATTTCTTTTCAAAAACTATTAAAAATCCTGATGTCTTTCATCAGGATTTTTTTTAATCTTTTATCTTTTTATATTCGGCTTTTTGCAATGCTTCCAAGTCGCGTAGGACAGCGATTCGATATAAAACAGCTTTTACGGCGATGTCTATGCCTTTGCCTTCGCGGTAATCAGCGGGCAGAGCAAAATCGACACGATTGTCTTTGAGCATTTGAGTTGCTCTGCGTTTTTTATGGCTTTTGGGTTTGTATACGGCAATTGCAGTGCCTTTTCGGTCTTTAACCATCTTCATCGAAGGAATATCTGTCAATCCGTCGCCTAAATAAATAATTCGCGAATATGGAATGCGCCTGCTTTCGTCAGGAGTATATTCATTCACGGCTTTATCGTCGAGTTTTCTCAGACCTTTGTTTATTTTAGATAAGTATTGCACTTTTGCCTGATAATTTACAACGCGCGCCGGCCAAATAGGAAAACCATTTTCATCAAAAGCAAATGCACAACCGGCAACTTCCTTAAAATAAGGTCTGATTGAACAACCTTCAATAATTTCTTCATAGCCCGATGAAATAATGTAGTGTTCAATATCTAAATCCAAGTATTTGCCAAAATGATTGATGCGTTCAAACCATTCTTTAACGCCGTCGTAATATTCAATATTTTTTCCGCAATCTTTGAGCATTTCTTTTGAAAGACAAATATTTTTTTCTTTGGCGATTTTGGTGAAATAATACATGCTGCCGGTTACTTGGTCTGCCTGATTTTCTAAAGACCATGCGTTAGCTTTTTTCCAAAATGTTTCAGGTTTTAAGCCGAGCTTTGGGATAAGCAAATAATCTTGCATGTAAGTAGTGCTTAAAGTTTCATCAAAATCGTAAACAAGGGCAACTTTTGTTCGTTTCATTGTTTTAACTCTTTACTTGCATTTCTTAAAGCTTTAATGTAAAACGAAGAAGTTAAAATTTAATCAATAGTGAAGGATTTTTTTAAAATGGTAGCAACAACAATGGATCAACTTGTCTCACTTTGCAAACGCAGAGGATTTATTTTTCAGAATGCGGATATATACGGCGGTATGCAAGGGGTTTATGATTATGGTCCTTTGGGTGTTGAGCTCAAGAACAACCTCAAAGCGGCTTGGTGGCGCGCAATGGTTTATGAACGTGATGATGTGGAAGGGCTGGATTCTGCTATTTTGACGAATCGAAAAGTTTTGAAATATTCCGGTCATGAAGACACATTTTCAGATCCGATGTGTGATTGCAAAAAGTGTAAGGGGCGTTTTAGGGCAGATCATATTACAGACGGAAAATGTCCGAACTGCGGATCTACGGAATTAACGGAACCGAGACCTTTTAATTTGATGTTTAAGACACAAGTCGGTCCTGTCGAATCAGATGAAAATTTAGCATATTTACGTCCTGAAACGGCCCAAGCCATTTTTACGCAATTTAAGAATGTTGTTGATGCAACGTCGCGGAAATTGCCATTCGGAATTGCGCAAATCGGCAAGTCATTCAGAAATGAAATTACACCGCGGAATTTTATCTTTCGCGTGCGTGAGTTTGAACAGGCTGAGCTTGAATATTTTGTTTATCCGGGCGAAGATGAAAAATATCATGAGCTTTGGAAAGAAGCACGTATTAACTGGTGGATTGAGCAAGGGCTCAAGCGTGATCATATGAATATTTATACAACACCGAAAGATGATTTGGCGCATTATGCAAAAGCTTGTTATGATATTGAATATCAATTTCCGCACGGTATGGAAGAATTAGAGGGAATTGCAAATCGAAGAGATTACGATTTAGGCAACCACACCAAAGGTCAAGAAGAATTTGAGCTTGAAGCGCATTGTCATAAAAATCCGGATTCTACGACAAAACTTTGTATTAGAGATGAAGAGAATAATAAATGGGTTATTCCTTTTGTGATTGAGCCTTCAATGGGTATTGATCGCGGTGTTTTGGCAGTGATGACAGAGGCGTATACTGAAGAAGATTTGGGCGGAGGTAACAGCCGAATCGTCTTAAAACTTAAAAAACACTTGGCGCCGATTAAGGTTGCGATTATTCCGTTGAAGAAAAACAGCGAAGAGATTATGGCCAAATGTCATGAGCTTAAAAGCAAATTGATGAAGCTTGGTATTGGTCGTGTGGCTCTTGAAAATACGGGGAACATCGGAAAGGCTTATCGCCGCCATGATGAAGTCGGTACACCGCTTTGTCTGACGGTTGATTTTGAAACGCTTGAAAATAAGCCCGAATCGGTAACCATTCGTGATCGTGACACAATGGAACAAATCAGAGTTAATACAGCAGATTTGGCTTCATATTTAAAAGAGTATTTTTTATAAAAAAAAGAGAGGAACATTATTTCCTCTCTTTTTCCCTTTTTTACAGCCCAATGCCGTAAATACTTAAAAGGACCTCTTGCTAAAAGCCGGAGTTTTTTTCATCTCCTGTAACGCTCTAAGCACATTTAATGTAATGATGATTTTTTTGATATCAATACAGGCTAAACGAATTATCTATTTTATGAGGTCGCCGGTTTTAAATTCGAATCCGCGCAAAAGTTCATCAGTTGTCATTGCGCGTTTGCCTTGCCTTTGTATTTCAACGATTTCTAGAGCCTTATCGGCACAGGCAATAACAAGTTTTGATTTTCCCTCTATAATTTGAGCCGGTTTTGCTGTTTTATCAACGACTTTTGCTTTTAATGTTTTAAAACGCTCACCATTGTATTCAAAATAAGTTGCGGGAAAAGGATTAAAGGCTCTGATTTTTCGTTCCAAATATTCGGCAGACAAATTAAAATCAAGCTTTTCTTCTTCTTTTTCGAGCTTTTTGGCATACGTTACCAACGATTCATCTTGAGGTAGCGGGGTTATTTTATCAAAATTTTGTAAAACATGGCTCATTAAATCTGCGCCTAAAACAGATAGCGAATCGTGAAGTGAGCCGCCTGTCGTTTCTTTGGTTATCGGAACGATACCTTTTTCATACATCCTACCGGCATCTAAAGCTTCTACAATTTCCATGATTGTGACCCCGCTTGAAGAATCGCCTGCTTCAATAGAACGCTGAATAGGGGCGGCTCCGCGCCAACGCGGCAGAAGAGATGCATGTACATTTAAACAACCCAGAGGAAAAGCTTCGATGATTGGTTTTGGTAAAATCAGGCCATAAGCGGCAACAACGGATATGTCCGCATTCAAAGCTTTAAAAGATTTTTGAGCTTGTTCATCACGCAGGGTTTTAGGTGTTCTGACTTCAATGCCGTATTTTTCAGCAATTAAATGGACAGGCGTCTTTCTTAATTCGTTTCCCCTGCCGGATTGTTTCGGCTCTTTTGTATAGACGCAGACAACATTATGCTCTTTAATCAATCGCTCTAAAACAGGAGCGGCGAAATCAGGTGTGCCCATAAAAACTATTTTCATTTTCTTTTCCTTGTTAATGAAGCCGCCTTTCGGCGGCTTTTCTTAATCTTCAATGCCCATCAATTTGTATTTGATTTTAATTTTGTAATCTTTTGCATAAGAATCGAGCATTGCTTTTTGCAGATCAGCACTTAAACTTTGTTTGTTTTTGAGGATCACAAGTGCCTTTTCATTGTCATCGAGCGGTACAGAATTTTGATAATCTTGTTCGGCAATAGCAATGATGTAACTATCAGCTACTTTTGTTTGATAGGGTGCTTTGAGCTCTTGCATAAAGAGTTCCTTGATGTCAGCATAAGTCAAATCAGCAAAGGTTTCGTTACGTGTGAGCGGTTGTGATTTATATGAAGTTAAACCATAGCGACGCACTGTTTGAGCAAAGTCTGCTCCATTTTCTAAATCATGCATAATGTCGTTGATTTTTTCTTGTGCGATTGCGTCTTTTTCATTTGCTTCCCACAAAGTTTTAATTTCGGGAGAAACTTGTTCTATGCTCTTTTGGTGAGACTCGTTGATTGCATCAACACGTAAAATGGCAATGCCTTCATCCGTTTCAATCGTTTGGCTTGTTTCTTTTTCAGCATAAGAAAAGGCTGCGTCAATAAAATCAGATGAGCTAATGAGATTGGCAAGTTTTTCGGGTTTTTCGGAAGCTGCTCCTTCGTCATTTAAAGCCTGAACTTTTAAGACAGAAGTATTAAATTTTGAAGCAATCTCTTCAAGCGTTTTTCCGGCACCGAGTTCATCTTCAATTTTGCTGACTGTTGCATAGATTTCATCATAAAGGCCTTCATTTAAGATTTCATCTTTAATTTCTTTAGAAACTTTTGCATAATCTGCTTTTGATGGCGGAGTTACTTCGGTGACTTTCATGATTTGCCATATGTCGCCGACTTGAACCGGTTTTGTATATGCGCCTTTTTTCAAGGCAAATACATCTTCTACAATTTCAAACACAAGCTCATTTTCAGCAACAATACCAAGATCTGTTTCTTTTTTTGTTTGATGAGCTTTAGAATCGGCAACAGCATAAAAATCACGACCTTTTTGAAGTTCAAGATATGCATTTTGTGCGTCATCTTCATTTTCAAACATCATTTGAAGTACATTACGTTTTTCAGGAGTTTCATAATCTTCAATGTGTTCATCATAGTATGCTTTGATTTCATCATCGGAAACGTTGATTTGAGATAAAACATCATCAATAGAAAGGTAAACAACTGATAAATCACGTGTTTCAGGCGCAATAAAAGAAGAAGCAAAGTCGTCATAATATTGCTCAATTTCATCTTGAGATATTTGACGCTCAACCTTCATTTCTTGAGGGTTAATCAATACATATCTGAATGTGCGGCGTCTGTTGTCTATTTTTAATTCGGCGTCTAAAAGGGCTTGAGGAACGTTGATGTTTTTGGTCGGCCATGAAATTAATATTTGTTCTGCTAACCCGCGCTCGACGGAACGTGTGTATTCCGACTCGGTAATGTGGTTCTCAGATAAAACACGGCGAAAGACATCACGGTTGAATTGACCGGATAAATCTTGAAAAGAGGGTTCGCTCATAACAATACGACCGATTAATTCAGGGCGGAAAGAAACATGATGTTTTTTGGCGGTACGGTCAATGATGGCGTCTTTGAGCATTTTTTGAGCGACAGCATTCATTAAAGATGAACGAATCTGTTCATTTTGCTCTTCATTTAAGTCGATATTCATTAAGTTTTTTGCGACATTTAATTCTTTTTGAAATTCATAAGAAAATTCTGCCTGAGAGACTTCAACGTTATCAACCTTAATGACAGTTCTGTTATTTGAGGCGCTTGAGATATATCCGGTGATGCCAAAGAGAGACATAAAACTTAAGGCGGTTAATGTTAAAATTAATTTTGCGATCCAGCTTTTTTGTGCTTTTGCTAATTTATTAATCATTTTTCTTTCCTGCTAAAAATTATTTTTGAGGGCATTATAGAAGTATTCAATTTAGAATGCAAATAATAAATATTGATGTTGAAAAGTTTTTTAAACTGGAAAAAAGAAAAGAGGTGTGTTAGAAAAGGTTCAGTTTAAATTTTTTATAAGGAATTGATATGTCTCGTAAAGTTCTTATTGCCGGAAACTGGAAAATGAACGGCTTAACAGCAAGCGGTGTGGCTCTTGCAAAAGAAATTGCAACAAGCGCAAAAACCATGAAACCAAAATGTGAGGTTCTTGTTTGTCCGCCTTTTACTCTTTTATCAAATGTGAAAAAAGCGTTGCGTGGGTCAAAAGTTATGCTTGGGGCACAAAATTGTCACACGGAAGAAAAAGGGGCTCACACAGGTGATGTCAGTCCTTATATGCTCAAAGATGCAGGTTGCGACTATGTTATTTTAGGACACTCGGAACGCCGAACAGACCATAAAGAATCGAGTGCGCTTGTTAAAGCAAAAGCCGAATCGGCATTAAAAGCCGGATTAAAGGTCATTATTTGTGTCGGTGAAACACTTGATGAACGCAATAAAGGAAAGGCCTTAAGTGTCACGGAAAAACAAGTTAAAGATTCTTTGCCGGACGGTGCGACAGCAAGCAATACAGTTATTGCTTATGAGCCTGTTTGGGCAATCGGCACAGGCAAAACGGCGACTCCGGATGATGCTGAAGAAGTTCATGCACATATCAGAAAAGTTCTTGCGCAAAAACTTTCTAAAAGTGTTGCATCTCGCATGCGTATTTTGTATGGTGGTTCCATGAAGCCGCAAAATGCATCCGAACTCTTAAGTAAAGAAGATATTGACGGAGGCTTAATCGGCGGTGCTAGTCTTAAAGCCGAAGACTTTATGACGATTGTAAGCAAAGCTAAATAATAAAGAAAGGAATTTTTAATATGGGTTCGATTTTACTTGTTGTGCATTTGATGACGGCTATCTTTTTGGTGGCAATTATTTTAATGCAACGTTCGGGAGGCGGTGCATTGAACGGTTTGGGCGGCGGTAGCGGCGCAAACAGTTTTTTGAGTGCACGCGGAACGGGAAATTTGCTCACACGTTTAACGGCTATTTTGGCAACAATATTTTTTGTGACAAGTATTTCTCTTTGTCTCTATTACAGAGGAGCAGAGCGTAAACCGACTTCGGTTGTTCAAAGTGCGCCTGTTTCGCAAAATGTTCCTGATGTTCCGACAATTCCACTCGGAAAGTAAGATAATGATTATTTGATAAACACATAGGCATCTTATCAAGGTAAGATGCCTATTTCACTTTAAATGATAAGGGGTTTATATTATGACAGCAACGCAAACAAAGTTTATTTTTATTACGGGCGGGGTGGTTTCATCGCTTGGCAAGGGTTTGGCATCGGCTTCCCTTGCAACCATTTTACAAGGCAGAGGATTTAAGGTTAGACTTCGCAAACTTGATCCTTATTTGAATGTGGATCCCGGCACAATGAGCCCTTATCAACACGGCGAGGTTTATGTGACCGATGACGGGACGGAAGCTGATTTGGATTTGGGACACTATGAGCGTTTTTCAGGTGTGGCAGCTACAAAATATGATAGTGTCACATCCGGCAAAATTTATCAAAATGTGATTAATCGCGAGCGCAGGGGGGAGTATTTAGGCGCTACTATTCAAGTCGTTCCTCACGTTACAAATGAAATTAAAGATTTTATTTTATCTCATTTAACAGATGAAGATTTTGTTTTGTGTGAAATCGGCGGAACAGTCGGTGATATTGAAGGACAGCCGTATTTGGAAGCTATTCGTCAAATTGCATATGATTTGGGACGCGAAAGAGTGATGTTCGTGCACCTGACGTTGTTGCCATATATTCCGACAGCAGGCGAATTAAAGACCAAACCGACTCAACACTCTGTTAAAAAACTTCAGGAATATGGTATTCAACCTGATATGCTTTTGTGCAGAAGTCAGATTCCCGTTGAGCAAAATGAAAAAAGAAAACTCGCTTTGTTTTGCAATGTGAAAGAGGAAAATGTTATTACCGCTTTGGACGTTTCAAATATTTATGAAGTTCCGCTTGCATATGCCAAGGAAGGAATCGACAGGGCGGTTTGTAACCATTTCGGCATTGAGTGTCAAGAGCATCACACTGATTTGAGTAAGTGGCAAAAGATTGTTGATGTGGCAAAAAATCCTTCGGGGGATGTTAAAATCGCTGTTGTGGGCAAGTATACGCAGCTTTTGGAGGCTTATAAGTCTTTGCACGAGGCAATTAAACACGGCGCAATCGCCAACCATTATAAAGCGGATATTTCGTGGATTGATTCTGAACTTTTGGAAAAAGATGAGCCTGAGAGATATTTAAAAGATACTCAGGGTATTATTGTTCCGGGCGGGTTCGGTAAACGCGGAACATTGGGCAAAATCAATGCTATTAAATACGCAAGAGAACATAAAATTCCGTTTTTGGGCATTTGTTTTGGAATGCAGATGGCTGTGATTGAGACGATGCGCAATGTGGCAGGGGTTAAAGATGCGGATACGACTGAATTTAACCCGACGTGTACACCTGTTGTCGGTTTAATGACCGAGTGGCAAAAGGGGGATGTGACCGAAAAACGTTCGAAAGACGGCGATTTAGGCGGAACAATGCGCTTAGGTGCTTATCCGTGTGTTTTAAAAGAGGGGAGCAAGGTTAGAGAGATCTATGGGCAAAATGAAATTTCAGAACGCCACCGCCACCGCTATGAGGTCAATATGAATTATGAACAAACCTTAAAAGACAGCGGCATGGTTGTGAGCGGAAGATCACCTGACGGACAATTGCCTGAAATTGTGGAAAGAGTTGACCATCCTTGGTTTATCGGTGTACAATTTCATCCGGAGTTGAAGTCAAAACCGTTTGCGCCGCATCCGCTGTTTGTTTCATTGATTAAGGCGGCAATTGATTTAAAAAAATCTTGATTTTGTAAGGAAAATATGTTTTAATTATTCTTATGGGGAAAAAGATATGAAAAAGATGATAAGTTTATTTGCATTTATGTTTTTGTTGCCTGCGATTGCACGCGCAGATTCATGTTCTACCTTGCCTGATTGTGAGAGTATGGGTTATTTTTTGGGTTATAATGCGGCTTGCGGGACTGATGATTCTCGCTATATTTTCTGTCCGTATGATACCGATTATCGAAAGTGTGTGGATTATGACTGTGAGGGTATGGGATTTACACAAACGGATAAAACTGAGTGGTGTAAGACAATTGTTAATTGTTTATATGATTCTGCTTATACGCTTTGCGATGAACCTAAAGGAGAAAGGTGCGAAGTTGTAACCTGTCCGGCAGGAATTGATGTTAATAGTCTTATTACAAATGCCATT
>OMQZ01000174.1 GCA_900313355.1 uncultured Rhodospirillaceae bacterium | reverse complement strand
GTCAATCCTTGAACAAGCGCCAAACAAATGATGTGCAAAAGTGACATTTATCTAAAAACTCCGACATTTTTTATTGTTGATATCCAAAAGTGAGTGCGGCCTGAAACGAATGTTGTTTACCGATGCGCCCCAGTGCAAATGCGGCCCTGTTGCGCGCCCCGTTTTACCGACAAGCCCGATAACATCGCCCTGTTTTACAAAATCGCCTGCTTTAACTTTGGCTTCTTTTAAATGGGCATAAATTGTTTGCAAACCGTCTCCATGGTCTAAAATCACCATGTTTCCGCTATAAAAATAGTTTCCGCCGGAAAGTAAAACCTTTCCGTCTGCCGAGGCCTTAACTTCAGTCCCTTGAGGTGCGGCAATGTCCGTTCCGCTGTGCGGATTTTTCGGAACACCGTTAAAAATGCGCTGATTTCCAAAGTGTCCGCTGATAACCCCCTCGAGCGGCAAAATAAAACCTTTTTTCCAGTCATGACGTCCCGTATCTTTTGAGCTCAGGGCTTTTCGAACATCTTTTTGTTCGCGCAAAATTTCCGCATCATCTTTTTTTGACGGCGTCACCTTGTTTTGCGCAACTCCTTTGATTGATTGAATGTCCCAACTTGCTTTTTCAACATCAAACGCTACCCCTTTTATTTCATAGGGTGATTTTTCATCACGTTTTAATGCCAAAAGCGACGTTTTCTCACCATCTTTGATAAGCAGAAGTTCGCCTTGCTTCACATCGCCGCAAACTTCAAAAGCCTGCGCCTTAAAAACAAAAATCAGGCTACTCATCAAACAAATCAATTTGAAACGCATCTCTTTCCTCCACAACTTTTGTTTTTACAATCCCGTCTGCAAAGCGAACATTAAGTTCTCCCGCGCGTTTTGCTTTTGTTGCGTCATATATGGTCTTAAAATGTCTGTCAGTAACCCAAACAAATCCTCTTTTTAAGACCTGTTCGACAGAAACGGCAGTCAGTCTTTCTCTAAAATGAAACAAAGCCGTTTTTCTTTTTTCAATTAAATTTTGAATATGATATGGCTTTAAGCCTATGCTTTCCATATCTTTGTTTTTTGCACTCATAAAGTTTTTCAACGCATTTTTCAACCGTTCAACACGCTCATCAAAACGTTCGCGGTATTCAAGCAAAATTTGGCTCAAGTTCGGAATTCCCCTTGCCAAACCCTCGACCTGCTGCTTTAAGATGTTGATAAAACGCGACATTGCGCTTACTCTTCTTGCCTCAATCATCATTAAGGTCGACTCGAGTTCCGCTTTAACCGGAACCGCAAATTCCGCCGCACCGGTCGGTGTCGGTGCACGTACATCTGCCACATAATCAATTAACATTGTATCTGTTTCGTGGCCGACGGCTGAAATGACCGGAATATCCGATTCATAAACAGCGCGTATCACAACTTCTTCGTTAAACGGCCACAAATCTTCCAAACTTCCGCCCCCGCGCGCCACAATCAAAACATCAGGCTTTTCGATGTTGCTCGTTTTATCTATGGTGTTAAAGCCGATAATCGCCGAAGCAATGCTTGCCGCCGCACCCTCTCCCTGAACAGGGGTTGGCCAAACAATAATATGTGACGGAAATCTGTCTCTGACACGGTGTATAATGTCTCTGATCACTGCGCCGCTTGCCGAGGTCACAACACCGATTGTTTTAGGCAGATAAGGAATCGGCTTTTTGTGGCTCATATCAAACAAGCCTTCTTTTAAGAATTGTTGTTTTCTTTCTTCCAAAAGTTTTAGCAATGCGCCCGCACCGGCGACTTCCAAGCGCTCGATAACAAGCTGATATGACGATTTTCCGGCAAAAGTGGTAATTTTTCCCGTTGCCACAACTTCCAGTCCGTCTTCAATTTTAACGGGCAAAGTTGCCGCCACACCCTTCCAGCACACCGCCGCCAAAACCGTATTTGTGTCTTTTAAGCTCAGATACCAATGCCCCGAATCGGCTCTTTTAGCGCCAAAGATTTCCCCTTTTACGCGCACCAAAGAAAAGGCATCTTCAACACACCTTTTAATTGCAAACGAAATTTCGCTGACGCTATATTCTTTTTGTTCTTCCATGGTGCTTTATTTTAAGCTTTTTTGTTCATCTTTCAATTTATTTTATCGTTTATCTACATTGCCTTAAAAAATGAGGTTCTTGCTTTTGTCTTAACCTAAAATTTACAAAGCTTTTATATATTCAAAATTTGAGGAAAAAATGGTTATTTTGAAGCGTCTTTTCTGCATTTGTGCAATATTGTCCGGTTTTGTTTCAGGCAATGCCGAGGCGTATTTGCGACCGTTGTCGCCCGAAAGCTTTAATCAGCTTTATCATATGGCATCAAGGGGCAATGTTTCAGGAATTAATAATGCACGTTCACGGGGGCTGAATATCGATTCGGTTAATTCAAACGGCGACACGGGATTGTGTGTTGCCGCGAAAAAAAGAGATAAAACGGCCTTTCGTTCGTTTTTGCAGGCAGGCGCAAACCCTTCACACCCGTGCACATGGGAAATCGGCGGTTTTCGTGAATTTATGAATTCTGTT
>OMQZ01000030.1 GCA_900313355.1 uncultured Rhodospirillaceae bacterium | reverse complement strand
TTCGCACCAAAGAAGGAGAACTTGTTGCCACATCATATGGCGCGCAAATAAATGATGTTAATGGTCTTGAAAAGTGGCCGGTTCAGTATAATGGTTTTGCGGTTTTTGAAATGACATTTTTATCAAACAACAAGCCAACATATACAATTATGCAAAATTCTATTCCTGTAACGTTGGAAACAAAAGAAGGCTTTTGTCGCGAGGATGTATATTCTGCCTATCCTAAGGAGCATGAGACTGAAAACGGGTGGGACTTCCCAGGATTCCATCATGCACAAACAAAGGTGTACGATCAAGCAGGGAAGGTGGTTGAAGAGATCAACTATAATCAATATGGGCGAATTTCTTCTCAAACGTCGCCTATGACGACACCAGATTATATAGCTCAACAGGGAAGATAAGTGATGAACAAAAATGAGTGATAGTCAAGAAAACCTGCACTTTACGGTGCAGGTTTTTTTATTTTTTTAAATTCCCCCTTTATTTTTATTAAAAAATGATTATATTTGAAAAATCTGATAAAAAATTGGAGAATGTTCATGAAAAAAAGGTTGCTTTTAAGCTGCTGCGCGATGCTTTTGGTCTCAAATGCCGATGCGCGCTCGCTTTCCACGGACTATTCAATGTTTAAATATTGGCTCAACAAAAACTACGGTTTGGATTATGGCGTGGATATTTCCGTTATGCCCCAACGCGGTGCGCCGTCGGGCAAATATAACGCGGTTCAAACATATGTTTACCCCTATTTAACATGGACGAACTTCAAAAACGAATATGGCACCGGAAGCCTTAATATGGCATATTCTATCATCCGTTACGGCAATCATGATGCCTCGGATATCGGCAATCGCATGGGTGTTGTGACTGATATCAACGATTATGACGACAAAACAAATGAGTTTAACGAGCTCTATTACAGCTATCAGCTCGGTGGTTCGTGGAATTGGCTCACTTTGGGTTTAGGTCAATTTCCGATTTATAATTGGGACGGCTCAGACTATAACTCAAATCAGCAGGTTAATTTTATCAACTATGCTCTTTCTCAAAACCCGTCATCGACCTATTCGATCGCAGGCGTCGGCGGCTTTGTAACCGTGGCGCCGAATGATGAGTGGAGCTTTACAATAGGCGCGCAAGATGCTACAAACGTTGACGGCATCAGCGTTCAGGTCAACAATTTTGATGACAAGCATTTCACAACGTTCGGTCAGGCTGAATGGACACCGACCAACAAACTGGGCGAGGCTCAAGTTTCCGTGTTGCTCTATAATCAGCCGGGGGTGAAAGATCAGCCCCAAACCACAAACGGATGGTCGCTGAACTTGTCACAAAACATTGGCGAAAAGTGGAACGTATTTGCACGTGTTAACGGTGTTTCGGGGCATATGGATACCATCGAACAATCATGGTCAGGAGGTGTGGTTTACTTAAACCCCTTAAACCGAAATTCGCTTGATCAAATCGGCGTTGGCTATGCCTTAAACAAAATCAACGCGACCGCCGTCGGCGAACCTCTGGCACACGATACGGAACACGTTTTTGAAGCCTATTGGGCATGGGGCTTTTCAAAATGGATGACCATAACGCCTGATTTTCAATTTTATATCCACCCTGCGCTTAATCAAAAATCAGACTACGGCACAGCTGTTTCTTTAAGATTAACGCTCTTCTTGTGAGAAAGCCAAACCATGCGCTTCGGCCATAGCTAAAAGGTCATAAGTTTTTCCGCTCTGATTTTGTAAAGACGCGAATTGACCGTTTTCTTGCATCAACTGTTTTGCAAGCTCCGGATTGCGCTCAAGCTCTTCTGTTAAAATTTTTTGGAATTGATTAGGGATTTGCGCAATAGCTAAAATTTTGCTTGAAGGAACAGAATAATCAGACTCCCTGTTTAAGCCTTTAACGCGAATATTGCCGTGTTCATCATACTTTTCAAAGGTAACACAATGCATACCGCTTGAAGTGTTATGAGAAGAAGAATGAATGATAATATCTCCTGGTTTTAAATTTTTAAGAGTCTGTTGAAAATAAGGCGATTTTCTGTCAGCATAGTTTTCCCCAAGCGTCTTTTTATAAAATTCGCGGAAAGCGCCGCAAGCTAAGTTAGGATGACCTGAAGCGACCTTAAGTTCTCCGGCAGTCTTTGTATTGTCAGCAATAATTTGCTTTAAAATTTGCTTCATAATAGGGTCAACAATATTTTCATAAGCACAAGTTGCACCGGCAACGCAGTAATTTTTATCACCGCTCAAACGTATCGGTGAAACTTTTCTGAAAATACCCGCAACAACAATATTTCTTCTTCCGGTTCTTTTGCCTTCCCTGACCTCATCTTGGAGTTGACCTACATTTCCGATAATTTGTGCCTGAAGTTCTTGCGTTTTTTGTTCGGCAAGTGCTTCTATGGTTTGATGATCAAAGGTTGGAATCGCCACCGGAGATAAAGAATTTTGGTCTTGCTTTTCTTTTACGCAATCTTGAAAGAAATCGACCAAAGGAGATTTTGAGTTTTTTGTGTTAACAGGCAAAGGCTTTTTGTCGCCATCCGGATTTTTCTCAGGGATAGCCGATCCTGTTGAAGCAACAAGAGTTGACGCCAAAGCAAGCCCGATGCCGGCCTTTTTTATACTTTGACCGATATTTTTGCGTATAGCCTTAGCCCTGTTAAGTAACTCTTCCTTGCTCATATCTTTTTCCTATCATAACTCTATTATAACAGATTTTGTCAAAAAAGCAAGGATTTTTGCATAAATTTTTGTTTATTGTTCGGGTTTTTCTTTTCACAAATGAAGAAAATAATGTAAAAGTAATAAAAAATTTTTAATCAATTGGGGATTTTTATGAAATCAGGTATTTTAGCTCTTTTATTTTTAATCTTAATAAGCGGATGTGCTCTAAAACACAAAAACACCGTTGTTCCGGCAATCGTTCCGCAATCTCAAAAAACGCCTCAAATCAAATACATCAAGCCGAATAACATTATCGGTGAGGTCGAGCCGATTTATATATTGCCGATGAAGTCAGCTTTTTTGGCGCGCGTGGACACGGGGGCAACAACATCATCTATAGATGTTAAAGACTTAAAACATTTTGAACGCGATGGTGAGCCGTGGGTTTCATTTAAGATTGTGAATACAACCTCGGGTGAAGAACATGAATTTGAAAAGCAAGTTGTCAAAAAAATAAAGATAAAGCGTGCGGAACAAAGAGAAAAGCGTTCAAAAGTGATGTTGGACGTTAAGTTTGGTTCGCAAAAAATGAATGTCGAATTTACGCTTGCAGAGCGTGAAAAATTCGAATATCAAGCTCTTATCGGTCGCAACATTTTAACAGGAAGATATATCGTTGATACATCTTTGTCAAACACCTTAAAATAAAGGAAAAGTTATGAAACGTTTTTTCACGGTTCGAAAAACTCTCTGCTATCTGCTCTGTTTGTCGGTTTTATACACGGCATACAGCGCATATTATAAAATCAAATTTTGGGATTTTGGCATCAAACCGAACAAAACAACGGAAGTTTTTGTTATTGATGCTCATATTGCGTTTAGGTCATATGGCGAAGACGTTAAAGTTTCATTTGCAACCCCGAGTGTTTCAAAAGATTTTAAAATCTTAAATGAAGATGTTTCAGCCAAAAATTATGCAGTTTCAAAAGATAAAGAAACGGGTAGAATGATTTTAAGTGCGAAAAACAGAAAAGGAAAGCAAAATATTTATTATCGATTGATGGTCTATGACAACGAAGAGGCGCGGGGAAAAGTGCGTGAGAAAATTCCGCTGCCTCCTGAAAAACCGCTTTATGACGAGCAAGAACTCCAAATGGCAGAAGATATTTTAGCGCTTGCGTCCGAACAAGAGGGAAATTTGCCCCAAGGGCTGATTTTGCTTTTTAATCAATCACCTTTAAATGAGAGTGTGAACGCCTTTCTTCCCATACAGGCAAATATGCAAGACAGAGCAAATGTGATTATTTCTTTGTTGGCACTGAAAAGTGTGCCTGCAAGGTTGGTTCGCGGTGTTCGGTTAATTGAGGGAAAGAAAGCCTCATCGGCAGATTTGATGTTAGAGGCATATGATCAGGGAAAGTGGCGCTTATATGATCTCCAAACAGCAAAAGAAGGTCTGCCGAAAAACTTTATTTTATTCCAACGTGGCGGTGCATCGCTCTTAGATGTTGAAGGCGGTGAAAATTCAAGTGTGAAATTTTCTGTCTTAAAATCGGTTACATCTTCATTTAAAATGGCAGCACACCGCTCAAAACTGACACAAACAGATGGTCTTTATAAATTTTCAATATACCACTTACCGCTTTTGGAACAAAACATATTAAAATGGCTGATGGTCTTTCCTTTAGGCATTTTGGTTGTGGTCTTAATGCGCAATGTTGTCGGTGTTCCGACGATGGGAACATTCACACCGATGTTGGTTGCAATGTCATTTGTTGAAACGGGACTGGGTGCCGGTTTAATATGTTTTGGACTGATTGTGGGCATCGGAATCAGTTTAAGGGGGTTGCTCTCAAAGCTTAACCTGTTGTTGGTGCCGAGAATTTCATCTGTTGTGATATTCGTCATTCTAATTATTGAAATGCTTACAATTATCGGTCATAATTTTGATTGGCAGATCAGCACATCAGCCGTCTTTTTCCCGATTATTATCACGGCGTGGATTATTGAGCGCATATCAATCACATGGGAAGAAGAGGGTGCTAAAAACGCCAGAAAAGAAATCTTTTGGACCCTTGTAACGGCAATTTCAACATATTTCGTGATTGCAAGCGAATATATCAGGCATTTTATGTTTGCATTCAATGAAATCAATTTGGTGATATTGTTTGTGGTGATGTTGCTCGGAACATATACGGGTTATCGTTTAACCGAACTCAAACGCTTTTATCCGCTTGTGAAAGGTAAATAATGTTTGAAATTTTCAAAATAGCCGATCAACTCAAATCAATGGGCATTCTTGGAATGAACGCTCGAAATT
>OMQZ01000050.1 GCA_900313355.1 uncultured Rhodospirillaceae bacterium | reverse complement strand
TAAAACATGCCCCTCTGTTACCCAACTGTCTTCAAAACAGAAAAATTTTGCATATTCTTTAAATGAGCAAAACATTCTGAAAAATTCTTTATCTTCTTCCGATATATCAAACAAAGGATGATTGCTTGCAGAAATGCCACCATCATACATTCTTCTGATACATTCAAGCGTTAAATCAAAACGATCATCAATAGGTCTTCTGCCCCGCTTTTGATTTATTGAATTATCATGTCTCGGAAACAATACAAAACCCCCGATGGTATTTGCTTTCTGCAGATAGCACCAAATGAATTTATGCCAATCACCAAATTTCTCATTATATCTGCGTTCTTCTCTTTTAAGTGACTGCAGTTCTTCCCAAATTTTTTGATATTCATCTCTGGCTTTTATATTTTCGGCGATATCTATCATTGCTTTCGACATTGGTTTGTAGGGGGAAATTCTATGAAACCAATGCCAATAAATACTCATAATAGAATCACTTCCTAAACGCAAACCTTTTGGCTTAGCTATCAAAGCTTCTATGCTTGGATTTATTTCATCTGCCATATGCTTTACTGTCGGCACATTATATAAATTCAAAAGCTCTCTTTGTTTATTCCACAATGCCTCATGTGCATCATAAAGCACCTTACTCTTTTGGTCAGGATCAATATCGAATGTATAAAAAGATTGCCCTTGTTGCCAATCGTGAAATTTATTCCAAAAATTTTTTACATCATCTGCAA
Organism: uncultured Rhodospirillaceae bacterium; assembly: GCA_900313355.1. Lineage (GTDB taxonomy): Bacteria > Pseudomonadota > Alphaproteobacteria > RF32 > CAG-239 > UBA1254. Next base: position 3,694 of record OMQZ01000050.1, on the reverse strand, counting down.
AACAAAGCTTTATAAATTCTTCTGCTGTGTAATGTTCAAACTTATTATTCATCATTCTGTTTCCAAATTAAAAAGATTTCATCAAACACACCATAAGAACAAAATGCGACAGTTTATGACGCCTTAAATTGAAGACCGTTTAAATATTTTTGCCCAATTCGTATGCTTTTTTGAGCAAATCTTCGCGCCGGGCAGCGTCTTTCGGGTCATTCACCCCGCCGCCGACAACTGCGCCTGAGAATTTAGACTGAGCAAAACACTCTATCCAGCCCTTTAAACCGTTGATTGCTCTGTCAGAAGCATTGGGGGCATCATCATATGAAGATGTGATTAAATAAACGTCTTTGAAGTTGTTCTCTTGCGCAAACAAGGGGTTGCAACGGTCCAAAAACGTTTTGAGTTGACCGCTCATTTCGTAATAATAAATCGGGGTTGCAAAAATGAGCGCATCAGCATTTTGAACCTTGAGAATCAAATCCGCCATATCGTCATTTTGAACGCATTTATATGTTTTTTGACACGCTAAACAACCAATGCAGAATTTGATATTTTTGCCTTTAAGGCTGATGAATTCGACCTCATTCCCGGCATCTTGAGCCCCTTTTTGAGCCTCACGCGCCAAAATTTCAGAATTGCTCCCGCCCCTCAAACTGCTTGATATAATCAAAACCTTTTTCATATATCTTTCTCCTGAATTATCATAAATCATTGCAAGTATATCAGCCGAACTTTCTCTGTCAATAAAATAAACCTTCTTATTTCACCAAAGTCTTAGATTAATCATCGTTAAAAGCCTATCTTCCTTGTGAAGAAACACGCCCTCTTTGAATCAGCTTAAATTTACCGTCTCTTTCCACAAACTTATCATATCCGTCTATATAAGCACGATGCCAAAGACGTTTGCCACCTTTGTCTTTCCAAACAAACTGAGCGTTTTTATGAACTTCTGCACCGTCGAAACAACGAATACAGACCTTTTCTCCTGCTTCTTGATAAAGATCAATCATCCATTCGTGAATAGCTAAAGCACCGCCCGAAAAAGCTTCTCCGGACAAGATTCTCGAAACCAAATAATCTTGTATCGTGTTTTTTTGAACCGTTTGTTGCACTGCCTCATTCAATTCATCACGAGTTTTAGACGCTCCTATATTCGCACCCGAAACATCATCAAAACATTTTAATAAGTCATTTTTTATCCGTTTTTGCGTAGGTAACTTTGCATAAAAAATACCGTTATTCAAATTTTCATATCCGAAAATATCATATTTATCACGCCGAAGATATGGTTTAATAAAATCAGAAACTTCTCTTAAAAGTGCATCCTTGTTTTTTTCCTCATCTTTCGGAAAATAAATAATAACGGGATCAGTTCGTCTGTTATATTCTCTTGGTGTATTAACATATTTCCAAAAACAGTGATGTTCTTGTGCAAATTTATCTATTCTTTCGAGCAGCTCTTCTTCCGGCTTAACATTTAAGGCAATGCGCCATGTTATTTCCCCGTTTTGCTCGTAACTAAATTTTTCCCAATAAAAACTTCTAAATTTCCTTGCACTAGAAGCTTGCAGATGCCCCACATGCCGCGTTATATCCATCATCTCTCGATGAACATTATTGTCATAAATAATCTCAGAAATTTCTGCAAACTCTGATAGCGAAAGACCTTTAACTTCTTCTAAAGAAATAGTCTCATTTTGAGCCCCTGCTTTATGCTTTTGCAAAAATTCTTTAAAAACCTTCATAAGCACCAATTCTTCGGGATATTTTTCATATTGCTGCCGTCTTGCTTTTAAAATTTCGAGCAACTCTTTCCCCGCAACATTCGGCGTTTTTGCTAATTTTTCAAACAAATCCTCTAACATAAATTTCAATCTTTCTGAAAAATGCCTGACATACGCACATTGTATCACACCTCCGACATAATGTCAAATTTTACTTCAAAAAGACCGATTCTTCTAAAGCAGGCTGTCAAATTATCAGTTTGACTCATCAAAAAAAACATTGTAGGATGCCCAAAGCGAAATGAACAAAAGAAAGAACCGAAACCATGAAAAAAGAAAACTTTTCATCCAAATGGGGATTTATTTTAACATCTGCCGGCTCTGCCATCGGACTTGGAAATATTTGGCGTTTCCCGTATTTGTGCGGCCAATATGGCGGCTTGAGCTTCATTTTGGTTTATTTCATCATTTTATTTTTGATTTGTAATCCTTTAATGGTTGCCGAAATCGCCATCGGACGCACATCTAAAAGCAATTGTGTTGATGCTTATAAGGTTATCGGCACCAAAGTCGGCTTAAAACATCTTAAAATATGGTCGTTTTTCGGTGGTTGGTTTGCCGCATTCGGAGTTACACTTTGCCTGTCGTTTTATTTTTTGGTCGCGAGCTGGGTTTTGTACTATTTCTTTGAAGCCATCAGCGGCAACTTATTGCTTATTTCTCACGAAAACTTAACCTCCGAATTTGAAAACCTCACTCAAAATTTTCCCATTCAAATAAGTTGTGGCTTAATCTTTTTATTAACGACATCTCTAATTGTTATCGCCGGCGTTAAAAAAGGCATTGAGCGAACAGGTTTATATTTAATGCCTCTTTTGTTTGTGATTTTCATTTTGCTTTCTATGCGCTCCGTAACGCTTGACGGCGCAGAAAAAGGTGTTTCTTTCCTTTTAACGATTGATCCGAAATATTTGGGCTTTACCGAAAACGGCTTTCAAATCAGGCTCTTGCTCCAAACATTTACGGCAGCTTTAGGACAAGCCTTTATTTCTCTTTCACTCGGCTTTGGCATACTTCTTGTTTACGGCTCTTACTTTTCTCCGAAAGAAAATCTGTTCTCTGCGGTTCGTCATATTGAATTTTTTGATACTTTCGCCGCCCTATTGAGCGCTGTTATCATCATTCCCGCTATTTTCTCAGCCGGTTTATCTGCTTCTTCCGGGCCGGGCTTGACCTTTATCAGCCTGCCTTATGTTTTTCAAAACTTATCCGGCGGATATTTTTGGGCGCTTGCTTTTTATCTCTTGTTGATTTTGGCGACAATCACATCCACGATTTCCATTTTTGAAGTTTTGGTCAACTTGTTTATGGATAAACTCAAAACCAACAGATTTAAGTCCACAATTTTCGTTGCATTGATAACAGGCTGTGCATTCACATTGGTTGCTGCTTCGTTTTCGGGCGTGTCAAACATCAAAATTCTCGGCAAAGACTTGTTCACCCTAGCCGATTGGCTGAGTTCGACCTACACCGCAACAATCGTTTCTTTGAGTATGGCTTTGTTTGTCGGATATGTTTCCATGAAAGCAATCATGCACAATATTTGCGGTAGCGCACACGTTTCAGATGCTTTTACACGCTACTTTTTAGTTACATTGCGCTATATTGCCCCGATCGGCTTAAGCATATTGCTGATTAATGCTTTTATTTAATCCCGCCTATTCCACTCTTTCTGAATAAGGCACAGTCTTCCAAATATTTTGCAACGCTTGCAAAGTTGTCGGCGCAATCTTTTCCGTCGGCGGCATCATGTTTTGATTAAAAAAACCCATTTCAAAGCACCTGTCGGGCTCCATATTTTTAATCTCGCCCTTATAGTCTTTGATTTTAAAATAAAAATCCATCCTTTTGTTTTCACCGACAAGATTATGAACAACGTGTGCAAAGCTCACATCTTTTGGCTTAACATCAAT
>OMQZ01000069.1 GCA_900313355.1 uncultured Rhodospirillaceae bacterium | reverse complement strand
GAACTTTGTTTCTCTTCACTTTCGGTGTTCGTGAGTTACGAATTAACTGATTAATTGTAGGCATCACAAATTTCCTTATAAAGTTATAAAATTAATACAAATACCCGCAAGAGAATCGCAAAACGACTCTCTTGCAAGTGGGCGCATAATAGCAGAAGAAAGGGGAGAGTCAAGCTGTTTTTTAAAAGATTCTTTAAAAAAATAAAATCAATCTTGTATTTGTGTTTAAAAAGATAAAAAAACAAGTAAAATCAAATGTGTTTTTGTTTTGATAAAGTCTTATTTATTGTTCTTTTTTCGGATAAACTTTATCTTTGATTTTTTTTGCTTTTTGGCTGACGACTTTTGCCTTTTCGGTAACAATTTGAGCTTTTTCGGCAAGTTTTTGTTTTAATAACTCAAGTTTGCGCTGTTTTTTTATTTCTTTTTGGCGATATCCTAAATAGCTTTCGTATGAAAAAAGCGCGATGCCTGAAATCACAAGCGGTAATAGATAATAAATGATTCGATAAGCAATAAGTGCACCATAGAGCAGAGCTTGATTTTCAGCTCCCGGAATGATGTTCGCAAATACGAGTTCAAATACGCCCAGTCCGCCCGGAACTTGGCTGTATACACCTAAAATTTGGGCGATGATAAAAGCACCGATAAATGTGCTGAATGATATATCGACGAAGTGGATTAATGTGAAATAAAGCACAAGCGAGGCCATTAAAATATCAATACTGCCGATAAATATTTGGGCAAGGGCCATTTTAATTTTCGGCATTTTTAATTTGATGCCTTTAATCATAATAGGCTTTTTATAATATAAGCTTGCGGTTAGATATAACCATAAGCCGATGAAAGAGCCAAAGGCGACAATGGCTGTGGTTAATTTTGACATGGAGCCGTCACCGAAAGCGTGATTTGGTGTAATGATATAACCCATGATGATTAAAAAGAAACAAGCCACAAGATAAGTAAAACCCGAAAACGTTATCATCCTGACAATTTGTTCTGCTTTTAAGCGCCAGCGAGTGTATAGACGATAACGGATTGCTCCGCCGGAAACAATAGCGTGGCCTGCGTTGTTACTGACAGAAAAACCGATGAAACCGGCAAAAATCCATTTCCAAGTGTCAATTTTCTTTTTGATGTATTTTAATGCCAGAAAATCATAAGAAGACAAAGCAATATAACCACAAAAAGATGCGATTGAAGCATAAATTAAATTTTTTGTCGGAATGCTTAAAAGTGCGTTTTTAATGTCTTCCAGATTATATTTCGATAGCTGGTGATAAATCATATAGGCAGCTAAAGCGAAGAAAAACAAACCGGCCCATGAAATAATTTTTTTTAAGACTTTTTTGGTCTTATAGGCAATGTTTTTTGTTTTTTTGTGTTCTATGGTTTTCAATTTTGTTTTCCTTTGCGAGTTAAATTTTGATCAATGTATTGGCAGATATTTTCTCCGAATGTTTGGCGAATGTATTTCGTCAGTTCGGATGGGTTCGGGCGATATTGTTCTGCAGCATTTTGTGCCTCAAGCAAATCTTCCAGTTTTAAAACTTTTTCAAGAGAATCTCGATACTCACCGGCAATTGAATCGCCATATACAGATGCTATATTATATAAGATGTGTGCCTGAATGAGATTTTGCGGAAACATTTTTCCTTCTTTTAAAATGGTTGCTAATTCCATCATTGAAGAAATGTGTCCCTGAGCGATTGCTGCTCTGTAGTGTTTTACGGCATTTCCATAGTTTTTGGTGATGCCTTCACCGTTGGCATATATTTTGGCAAAAATATAATGAGCTTCATCAAAATTTGCATCAGCCGCTTCTTTAATCAGCCGAACAGCTTTATGGAAATCCCGCTCTACGACAAAACCTCTGTAATAAGCATAACCTAACATGAACTTTGCGGTGTTGTTGCCAGCTTTGGCGGCTTGTTCAAAAAGTTCGACGGCTGATTCAAAATTTTCGCTGCGTCCGGAAGTTAGATAAATGAAAGCAAGATTAACAGCGGCATCATCGCTGCCGTTTTGAGCCGCTTTTAAAAAGAGCTCGGATGCTTTTTCATAATTAACATCAGTACCGATCCCGTTAAAGTAGAGACTGCCTAAATTGTTTAGGGCTATGACATCATTTTGTGCGGCGGCCAATTCATAAAAATGGAAAGCCTTTTGATAGTCTTTTTCGACCCCGTTTTGACCATAAAGGTACATATAACCGAGCGTCAGTTCCTTTTCTATGTCGCCTTGCTCAGCCAATCTGGTCGCGCGTTCTAAAGGTGTTTCTTTGATTTTTTCTTGTTCTTGAGGTGTTTCAGCCGTGATTTCGGAAGATTCTTCTTGTTCTTTAGAATCTGAAGAGAGTAATGATAACGGTTTTTTGATAAATGAGAAATTCAAAAATGAAAAAACACCTCTGTCATCTGCGATATTTTCCTGACTTTTTTCTTTCGTGATTTCTTGGAGCTTTTCATCGCTGACACCCGTGATGTCAGATGCTAAATCACCGGATTGGGCATGAGCATTTAAGCTTAAAGTTAAAAACAGAGCGGTTAAAAATAGTTGTTTTTTCATATCGAAACCTCATAATTTTTTATCAGTTTATACACTTTAAGTTAAAAAAATATGACTTTCAAGGTAAATTTTCTTGCGGACAGAAAAAATTTAGTATATGAAAGTCGCATAACAAGAGGAAAGAAAAAAATATGCCGGCTGAACCACCTATTTTGACCTTAAAAAATGCGCGTTTAACTTTTGGTGTTAAACCGCTCTTTGTTGGGTTGGAATTAAATATTGTCAAAGGTGATAAAATTTGTTTGGTCGGTCGGAACGGCTCAGGAAAATCCACACTTTTAAAAGTTCTTTCAAAGGTTATTGAGCCGGATGAGGCTGAGTTTTATATCGAACCCGGAATTAAAATTTCTTATATGCCGCAAGAGACAGATTGTATGGATTATGAAACACTTCGGGATGTCGTTCTCTCAGGGCTTGAAAAATATGATGCAAGCTTGGAATACAAAGCCGATATTTTAATTAATGAATTTGAGATTAAAGAAAAACAGAGTCCTAAAGAGAGTTCCGGCGGTGAAATTAAAAAAGCGATGCTTGCGCGAACACTTATTTGTGAACCTGATCTCTTGCTTCTTGATGAACCGACGAACCATTTGGATATTGAAACGATCGAAAAGTTAGAAACTTTGATTAACAATTTTTCCGGAGCAGTTGTTGTAATCAGCCACGATAAGATGTTTTTAAATAATGTGTCTCATAAAACATTTTGGCTTGACCGTGGGTTATTATATACGAATAACAAAGGTTTTAAGTTTTTTGATGAGTGGCAAGAACAAATTTTAGAACAGGAAATTATCGCTCAAAAATATTTGAATAAAAAAATTGATGAAGAAATGGAGTGGCTTCATAAAGGAGTTACAGCCAGAAGAAAAAGAAACCAAGGAAGGCTGAGACGTTTGCAAGCTTTGAGGCAAGAACGCAGAGAACAAATTAAGCAAATAGGAACGGTTAATCTTGAGATTGAAACCGGTGAGCTGAAATCTAAAATGGTTATTGAAGCCAAG
>OMQZ01000052.1 GCA_900313355.1 uncultured Rhodospirillaceae bacterium | reverse complement strand
TTTTAAAATAAGAACGAAGAACAGTTTTTCACCGATCTTCGTTCTTGTTTTTCATTTTGTTTTATACACGCATCGGCATCAAAACATAAATCGCAGACGAATCGGCTGTATCACGAACGATTGACGGTGAAGAACTGTCTGAAAATGTCATTTGAACATTGTCGCCCTTGATAACAGATAAAATGTCGAGCAAATATCTGAAATTGTAGCCGACTTCTAAGGCATCAGCCTGATAGTTCGTTTCTAACTCTTCCAAAGCACTTCCTAAATCAGGACTTGATGTTGTGATAACAAGGTGGTTCTTCGAAGTGATTAATTTGATGGCACGTGTGCGTTCTGCAACGACAGAAACGCGGTCAACAGCGACGGAAAAGTCTTTGGAAGAAACTTCAAGAATCTTGTCGTTACCGGTTGGGATAACGCGTTCATAATCAGGATATGTGCCATCAATGAGTTTTGATGTTAAAGTAATGTCTTTTAAGACAAAACAAATTTTGTTTTCAGAAAGGGAAACCTTAACCGTTTCAGATTGAGAATCGTCTAAAAGTTTTCGGATTTCGGCAATGGTTTTGCGCGGAATAATCACGCCTTCCATCTTTTCGGCACCGCTCGGCAAAGGTGTTTCAACGCAAGCTAATCTGTGGCCGTCGGTGGCAACAACGCGCAACACTTTTGTTTCGCCTTCTGTTTTAGCATGAATGTAAAGACCGTTTAAGTAATATCTTGTTTCTTCGGTTGAAGCGGCAAATTGAGTGCGGTCAATAACATCTTTTAAGTCTTCTTTTGTCATTTCAAAGTTAATCGGGAGTTCGTCGCCCGCAATAACAGGAAAGTCTTCAACCGCAATTGTCGGCAAAGAGAACTTTGAGCGACCGGATGCAATTGAAAGTTGGCCTTTTTCATCAGGGAACGTCAGCTCAACTTCGGAACCGTCGCTTAATTTGCGAACGATATCATAAAGCATGTGAGCAGGAGCTGTCGTTGCACCTTTTTCTGTGATTTTTGCATCTGTGATTTCGGTGATTTCAGTATCCATGTCTGTTGCCTTAAAGCTGATAGAATCGGCTAAGGCTTCAATGCGGACATTTGATAAAACCGGAATTGTGTTTCTTTTTTCAACAATGCTTTGAACATGGCTGAGTGTTTTTAACAAAATTGCTCTTTCAATCGTAAATTTCATTTTTATAAGGCCTTAAAAATTATTGAACTGCTTTTTAAATACCACAATTCTCTTTGGGCTTAAATCAAAAAAGAGAGTCTTTCACAAGTTTTTAAAAAACAAAAACCCTCGCTGCTAGAGCAAGCGAGGGAAACAAATGGAAACTCGTTTTTTCTACCACAACGGATCAGTGGTAGGATGAAGAGAAATCTTTCTGTTGAGACGACGGAGCTCCTCAAGAGCCTCATCTTTGGCCTCAATGGCATAGCTTGGTGCTATTTTGGATGTCGTCTTCTTAGGGGCATCGCGCCCGCTGTATGCCACGAGCAACAAACCTAATGCTGCGGCGGTAAAAAATAATTTTTTCTCCATAGGCCTATTTTTTTGCCGGTCGGAAATCAGGCTCATAGCGGGGAAAACCGTTGATCGTGTCCTTAAGGACATATTGAATATTGTCGACCTCAAACGTGTCGCCGACATTCGTTTCAGAGGCGATGGCGCCGCTTTCGACGAACGCAAGCTTCTTGCGCTTGATGAAGAAGACGGCCTGTTTGTCACCTTCACACCGAATGGTGGCGCCGATGAAGGGGATGTTCGTCGGGAAGTGGTGGACATCTCCGCGGAGAGTCATCTTCACGAGGCGGGCTTTTCCTTCGGCGGCTTCTTCGTTGTTGTCAGCGATGAACTGCTTGAGCTTGTTGTTGAGGACGAGCAGATTAAGGTTTTCATTTGCAATCGTTGCCATGTCTTTTCCTTTTATTAAATTAAACATATGAGATAAACATAAATATTCAGATTAGAAAATCATTAAAGCATATTTTTTGGTTCATTGCAAGCAAAAAAATGACAAAAAATTAAAAAAGCCCGCCAAATTTGGCGAGCTTTTGTTTTGAAGGGGAAATTTTTGATTAAAATCCCATGCCTGTTGGCATACCGCCCATTGAACCATCTGCGCCGTGTCCGCAATGACATTCTTTTTGCGGAGCTTCGGTCACCATGGCTTCGGTTGTGATTAACAAAGAAGCGACAGATGCGGCATCTTGCAAAGCCGTGCGCACAACTTTTGTCGGGTCAACAATACCGGATTTAATCATGTCGGTATAAACGCCTTCTTGAGCATTATAGCCATAGTTCACATCTTTGCTTTCCAAGAGCTTTCCGACCACAACAGCACCGTCGACACCTGCATTTTCGGCAATCTGGCGAATCGGGGCTTGGAGGGCTTTTCTGATGATGTTGATGCCGACTTTTTGGTCGTCATTTGAGGGCTTTAAGCTGTCCAGAGCTTTTGTTGCGTAAAGAAGAGCGCAACCACCGCCGGCAACAACGCCTTCTTTAACGGCAGCACGTGTAGCATTCAAGGCATCATCAATGCGGTCTTTCTTTTCTTTAACTTCAACTTCGGAAGATCCGCCGACACGCAAGACAGCAACGCCGCCCGAGAGTTTGCCTAAACGTTCTTGAAGCTTTTCGCGGTCATAATCAGACTTTGTGGCTTCGATTTCGCCTCTGATTTGAGAGGTTCTTGCCTTAATATCTTCTTTATTGCCTGCGCCGTCGATGATTGTGGTGTCATCTTTTGTGACTTCAATGCGTTTTGCGGTGCCTAACATATCAAGTGTGACATTTTCAATCTTCATGCCGAGTTCTTCGGAAATTACTTGTCCGCCTGTTAAAACGGCCATATCTTTGAGCATTTCTTTTCTTCTGTCGCCAAAGCCGGGAGCTTTCACAGCACAAACTTTTAAGCCGCCGCGAATACGGTTGACAACGAGGGTTGCCAAGGCTTCACCTTCAATGTCTTCCGCAATAATTAAGAGCGGACGACCTGACTGAACAACGGCTTCCAAAATCGGCAACATCGGTTGTAAGCTTGAAATCTTTTGATCATAGAACAGGATATACGGGTTGTCGTATTCGCAGTTCATTTTTTCGGCGTTGGTCATAAAATATGGTGATAAATAACCTCTGTCAAATTGCATACCTTCAACAACATCGAGTTCTGTTTCCAAGCCTTTGGCGTCTTCAACGGTAATCACACCGTCGTTGCCGACTTTTTCCATTGCTTTTGAAAGGTATTCACCGATTGTGGTGTCGCCGTTGGCTGAAATTGTGCCGACTTGGGCGATTTCTTCAGATGTTTTGATGGCTTTTGAGCGAGATTTGACATCTTCAACAACAGCTGAAACTGCCATGTCAATACCGCGTTTTAAGTCCATCGGGTTCATTCCGGCGGCAACAGCTTTGCAGCCTTCGGTGATGATTGCTTCAGCCAAAACGGTAGCCGTTGTTGTGCCGTCGCCTGCTTTGTCAGCTGTTTTTTGAGCAACTTCTTTGACAAGCTGTGCGCCCATATTTTCAAATTTGTCAGCAAGCTCAACTTCTTTTGCAACAGAAACACCGTCTTTTGTGATTTTCGGAGCACCGTATGATTTGTCGAGCATAACATTACGA
>OMQZ01000054.1 GCA_900313355.1 uncultured Rhodospirillaceae bacterium | reverse complement strand
TTTTTCGTGGGAGAACAGCCATGTTCAAAACCACGAACCTAGCAATAAGAGGTATAAAATGGCTAAATCTAAAAAGAAAATCTTAGGTTTGATCAAGCTTCAAATTGCCGCAGGTAAGGCAACACCTTCTCCTCCGGTCGGACCGGCACTCGGTCAAAAAGGCTTGAATATTATGGAATTCTGCAAAGCATTTAACGCTGCAACACAAAGTTTGGAACCGGGAATCCCTGTTCCGGTTATCATCACAGCTTATGAAGATAAGAGCTTTACTTTTATCACAAAGTTGCCGCCGGTAGCTTACTACATCAAAAAAGCAGCAAACGTTAAATCTGCTTCAAAAGAACCAGGAAAATCTTTTGCCGGCCAAATTACACTCGCTCAAGTTAAAGAAATTGCCGAAAAGAAAATGCCTGACCTCAACTGCTCAACAGTTGAATCAGCCATGAATATGGTTAAAGGTCAAGCCGTTTCAATGGGCATCAAGGTAGTGGAGTAATATCATGGCAGGAAAAAGAATTGTAAACGCATATAAAAATGTCGAAAAAGACAAAGCATATGCATTAAAAGATGCGATTAAAATCGTTAAAGAAAACGCAACCGCAAAATTTGATGAAACAGTTGATTTGGCAATTAATTTGGGCGTAGATCCGAAATATGCCGATCAAATGATCAGAGGCGTTTGCCCGCTTCCTCACGGAAACGGCAAGAAAATCCGCGTTGCCGTATTTGCACAAGGCGAAAAAGCTGATGAAGCTAAAGCTGCCGGTGCTGATATCGTTGGCGCAGAAAACCTCGTTGATTCAATTTTAGGCGGCAAGATTGATTTCGACCGTTGCATCGCCACCCCAGATATGATGGGTATGGCCGGCAAGGTTGCTCGTGTTTTGGGTCCGAAAGGTCTTATGCCAAACCCGAAACTCGGCACAGTCACAACAGATGTTGCATCTGCCGTCGCTAAAGCCAAAGCCGGTGAAGTTCAATTCCGTGTTGAAAAGAATGGTATTGTTCATGCCGGTGTTGCAAAGGTTTCTTTTGACGAAGATAAAATCTATGATAATGCTAAGATGTTCATCGACACCATTATCAAAGCCAAACCGCAATCCTTGAAGGGCACATATTTGAAAAAGATTTCAATCAGCTCAACAATGGGTGTCGGCGTTAAAGTTGATTTAACAGCTTTATAATTTGGCTTTAATCCTTAAAAAAGACCTCTTGAAAAAGAGGTCTGTTTTTTATTTTCTTCACCTAAAGAATTATCAAAAACAAATAACATATTGTTTCGACTCAGCTTTTTAATTAAATTTCGCAAAACAGCTTGAATCATTTCCTGAATTTTAAGACTTATCTTATTGAAAAATATCATTTTTTAAAACAATAATAGGGATATATTTATTTGAAAGATATATTTTCTCCAAGTGTGTGTAACATAAAAAAAATCCCGCCGCATGCGCTAACGGGAAACTGGTGGTAAATTGATTTACTTTTGGGGCTTACGCTTTATCATCGACAACACCCATAAAACGCTCGCAACAATAATGATGAGCAAAAACCATGCCTGATTTTTCGACGTAGAACCATCAAACGCATAGCAAATGACCAACATACCAATCGCCCAAATAAAAGCGACTGACATTGATATCATTGTTTTGTTGTGGTACTGACGGCGCAATTCTGCTTTTTGACTTGCGGCGTTTTTTTCATCCGTGTCGGCATCTTTCTGAAAGATTTCCGGATGTTTCTTACCAAAACGCCATATATGGCACGCCAATATCAATAAAATCGCGATAATGGCAACGGTCCACACTTCGATGTAGGGTAAGGCATCTTTTAATAATACTTCATGTTCCATATTTCTTAAAAATTATTGGTTAAAAAATTCATAACTATAATTATAATTTTGTAATGGTCATACTAAACAAAAAGCAGTATCTGTCAAGTCTCTTTTTTTTATTGCTTTTTCAAAACATTTTTGTTAAAACCTCTTCCATGAAAAGAACAAAACATAAAAACATCAACGGCTGGCTGATTATCGACAAGCCCCAAGGATTAACATCAACGGATGTTGTTAATCAAACACGCCGCCTGTTTGACGCCAATAAAAACGGACATGCAGGCACGCTTGACCCTTTTGCGACAGGTGTCTTACCGATTGCGTTCGGCGAAGCGACAAAATTGATTCCCTTTGTGATGGATGGCAATAAAATTTATGAATTTACGCTAAAGTTTGGCTCATCGACCAACACAGACGATCTTGAAGGCACCCCTGTTCAAACTGGCGGACGCATTCCGTCAAAACAACAAATTTTAGATGTTTTACCCTCATTTTTGGGGCAAATCGAGCAAACGCCTCCCCCTTATTCTGCCATCAAAATAAACGGCGAGCGC
>OMQZ01000152.1 GCA_900313355.1 uncultured Rhodospirillaceae bacterium | reverse complement strand
TTTTTAATGAATTTTGCCCAGAAACCGGATAGGAGTTTTTTCCAATCCATTTTGCCGTTTGAAACGTCATCTAAGAACTCTTCAAGCTGAGCCGTGAAGTCATATTGAACGTATTTTTTGAAATAATTTTCTAAAAAGACGGTAACAATACGGCCTCTGTCTTCAGGAATAAAACGAAGCTTTTCAACCTTAACATATTTGCGTTCTTGAAGAACGGCGATAATCGAGGCATATGTTGACGGGCGACCGATACCCAATTCTTCAAGCTTTTTAACCAAGCTTGCTTCAGTAAACCTCGGTGGCGGGGTTGTCATATGTTGTTCGGGTTTTATCTCGCCTTTTTCGACACTGTCATTTTCGTTAACGTTAGGCAAAATACGGTTTTCGTCATCGTCGTTTGAATCATCTTTGCTTTCCTGATATAATTTTAAGAAACCGTCGAAAGCAATAACCTGACCGTTTGCACGGAGCAAAATTTGAGAGTCTTTTGAAAGAGAATCAATTGTTACGCGATCAAGAACGGCAGGCGACATTTGGCAGGCAACCGTGCGCTTCCAAATCAGCTCATAAAGTTTGTGGGCATCCGAATCGAGTTTCGTTTCCATCTTTTTTGGGGTGTTCATGACGTCAGACGGACGGATGGCTTCGTGGGCCTCTTGAGCGTTTTTCGATTTTGTTTTATAGATTTTCGGCTCTTTAGGCAGATAGGGCGCACCAAAATATTTTTCAATGGCAATTCTGCAGGCATTTATGGCTTCAACAGAGAGGTTGACCGCATCGGTACGCATATAGGTTATGTAACCGTCTTCATATAGCTTTTGGGCAATTTGCATTGTTTTTTTTGCTGAAAAACGAAGTTTTCGTGCAGCTTCCTGTTGGAGCGTTGATGTTGTGAACGGAGGCGCAGGATAGCGGTTTGCTTTTTTGCGCTCAACCGATGAAATGTGAAAATCCTGAGCTTCAATCTTTTTCTTTGCATCAAGCGCTTTTTCTTGCGTGTTTAAATCAAATTTTTCAAGTTTTTTGCCGTCAAGGTTGATTAAGTGAGACGGGATTAAGGCTTTTTGTTTGTCGAGTAAATCAACGTCAACCGTCCAATATTCTTCGGCTTTGAACTTTTCGATTTCGTTTTCGCGCTCGCAAATCAAACGCAGCGCGACGCTTTGAACACGGCCTGCCGATTTTGAACCGGGGAGTTTGCGCCACAAAACGGGAGATAATGTAAACCCAACCAAATAATCAAGCGCGCGGCGCGCCATATAGGCAGATACAAGGTTTTCATCAATTTGACGCGGATTTTTGATGGCTTCCGTGACGGCAGATTTTGTGATTTCGTGGAAAACAACGCGCTCAATCTTTTTGCCTTGTATTTTTTTACGTGCGGTTAATTCTTCCAAAATATGCCAAGCGATGGCTTCTCCCTCTCTATCAGGGTCGGATGCGAGAATTAAGGTGTCGGCATCTTTTAAGGCGGTGATAATGTCGTTTAAGCGTTTTTTGCCACCGGCGCTTAACTCCCAAGTCATGTCGAAATCTTTGTCGGGATTGACGGATCCGTCTTTTGAGGGAAGGTCTCTGATGTGACCGAAACTCGCCAAAACTTTGTAGTCCGAACCAAGATATTTGTTGATTGTTTTTGCTTTTGCGGGAGATTCTACGACAACGAGTTTCATTTTAATGACCTTAATCCTTGTTTTGTTAAACTTAAAAAGCTTGAGTTTTGTTTTGTAATCAATCCGTCCAGTTCAAGTTCGGTAATGAGGGCAAACACATCACCGGTCGGCATTTCCAGGTGGCGTATTAATTCGTCTGTTTCAATGCCTGATGAGCCGATGATGTTCAAAACTTCAACGCTTTTCGGTGCGGCTTTTTGTTTTGGCACAATATTGACTTCTTTTTTTTCAAAGTCAAGAGGTTTTGATTTTAAGGTTGCATTTTGCGCCGTTTTCAGGGTTTGGTTTTGTGTTAAAGCAAGGGTTTGCAACACATCATCAGCGCTTTCGGTTAAAAATGCGCCGTCTTTTATTAATTTGTTGCAACCGGCAGATTTGTTTTCAAGCGGAGAACCGGGGACGGCAAAAACATCTTTGCCTTGTTCCATGGCAAGGCGCGCTGTGATTAAAGAACCGGAATTTAAGGAAGCTTCAACAACCAAAACGCCTAAACTTAAAGCTGAAACAATACGGTTGCGGCGCGGAAAATTCGAAATGTTGGCTTTGGTGCCTAAAGCAAATTCTGAAATGATGGCACCATGGGAGGCAATTTGGTCGTATAGGTCTTGATTTTCTTCGGGGTAGCAGACGTCAACACCTGTTCCTAAAACAGCGACTGTCGGTCCAAGTTGGTCTTTGGCGTATAAGGCGCCTTTGTGCGCGGCAGAATCGATTCCGCGGGCAAGTCCGGAAACAATGAGAACGTCGCTGTTTGTCAGGTCATAGGCGATGCGGGAGGCAATTTTTCGACCGGCAACAGAGGCATTGCGCGAACCAACGATGGATACACACGCAGGATAGTTCAGAAAACTTTCGTCACCTTTGACATATAAAAGCGGTGGGGCATCATTTAGCTGTTTTAAGGAAAGCGGATAGGCCACATCTTCAAAAGTTAAAATTTTAATGTTGTTCTTTTGGGCGTTTTTGAGCTCGTTTTCGGCTAAATGGCGCGGAAAAATTTCTTTTTTTTGAGCAAGTGCCTTTAGGGCTTCGCTCGGTGCGCCGTATTTTTGAAGATATTTATAGAAAGAAACAGGTCCGATGCCGTCTGTTGAGATGAGCTGAATAAAATCAAGGAGCCTGTTCGTTTCCATTTTAAGCTTTCTTCTTAAAGGAAATTTTGCTTTCTTCGCCTTTGATTAACCGTTTTATGTTTGAGCGATGTTTGAAGATAACGAGCAAAACAACAAAGGAGTAAAAATAAACGTATATCGGCGGGGCAAGCAGGAAGGTTACAAAAGGAACAAGCAAGGCAGCCGTTAAGGCAGACAAAGAAGAATAACGGAAAACGAAAGCCATGAAAACCCAAATACCGAGGGCAACTAAGCCGACTTGCCAATAAGTTACGAGAAGCAAGCCGAGGGCAGAGGAGATGCCTTTTCCGCCTTTGAACTTGAGCCAAATCGGAAACATATGACCTAAAATTCCGCAGACACCGGCAATAAGCGAAGCTAAAATGTTGACCTGAGTGCCGTTATTTAAAAAATAATATTCGGCATCAGGCGCTAAATGATAAGCCAAATAAGCGGCAAAACCGGCTTTGAATGCATCAAGAATAACCGTTAAGAGGGCGAGTGTTTTGTTGCCGGTGCGTAAAACATTCGTGGCACCGATGTTTCCGGAACCGATTTTTCGAATATCGCCGTAACCCGCTAAGCGTGTTAAGACCAAGCCGAACGGAATTGAGCCCAGAAAGTAACCAATCACAGCCCAAAGAACGAAAACAGATGTATAAGTCATAGAAATCTCCAGATTAATATTTGAGGGTATGTTATTCTAAAAAAAATACGAATGCAAATAAAAAACGCGTATAATAGGCAACTAAAGCAACCG
>OMQZ01000055.1 GCA_900313355.1 uncultured Rhodospirillaceae bacterium | reverse complement strand
TTGCCAATAAGAAGAAATAAGTGAGGGTATAATGGCAAAAGCAGCAACACAACGTGTTAAGAAAAAAGAAAAAAAGAATATCACATCAGGCGTCGCTCATGTGAATTCAACCTTTAACAACACCAGAGTAACCATTACAGATGCACAAGGCAACACAGTTGCTTGGTCAACAGCCGGTGCACAAGGTTTCAAAGGTTCTCGTAAATCAACTCCTTATGCAGCCCAAGTTGCCGCTGAAGAAGCTGGCAAAAAGGCACAAGAAAGCGGTATGACCACTTTGGAAGTTGAAGTTAAAGGTCCGGGTTCAGGTCGTGAATCAGCCGTTAGAGCATTGCAGGTTGTCGGTTTCACAATTACATCGATTCGCGATGTAACCCCGATTCCGCATAACGGTTGCCGTTTAAGAAAAAGACGTCGCGTATAATTTTTCTGTTCTGTTGGCGGAGATTGGGTTCATATCTCCGCCGGCAGTTGTTTTTTTTAGTTAATACTTTTTATTTTAAGAGGGTACTCCGGTGATTCAAAAAAATTGGCAAGAACTTATTAAACCGACTAATTTAGGTGTCAACTCAGAAGGTTTGAATAAATCTAAAATAGTGGTAGAACCCCTTGAGAGAGGCTTTGGTTTAACCTTGGGCAACGCTTTAAGACGCGTTTTATTGTCGTCTTTGCAGGGCGGTGCCGTGACGGCTGTCAAGATTGACGGCGTTTTGCACGAGTTTTCGGTTATTGAAGGTGTTCGTGAAGATGTAACGGACATCATTTTGAACATTAAAGGTTTAGCTGTTGCTGTTCATAGCGAAGGTCAAAAGACGATGTATCTTGATGCAACAGGCCCGTGCACGGTTACAGCTTCGATGATTGAAACAGGGCATGATGTAGAAATTATGAATCCTGATCATGTCATTTGCAATTTGGATGCTGGCGGCAAAATTTCAATGGAATTGACGGTGACAACAGGTAAAGGTTATGTTCCGGCATATCAAAACAAATCTTCCGATTCGACAATTGGAGTTATTGCAGTTGATGCAATTTATTCGCCTGTTAAAAAGGTTTCATACAAAGTTGAAAACACACGTGTCGGACAAATTACCGACTATGACAAATTAACAATGGTTGTTGAAACGAACGGCGTTGTTACACCAGAAGATGCAGTTGCATATGCGGCACGTATTCTTCAAGATCAATTAAAACCGTTCATTAACTTTGATGAGCCTGAAAATGATGTTGAAGATGTTAAGGAAGAATTGCCGTTCAATCGCAATCTTTTGAAAAAGGTTGAAGAGCTTGAACTTTCTGTTCGTTCTGCAAACTGCTTAAAGAATGACAACATCGTTTATATCGGTGATTTGGTTCAAAAGACAGAAGCTGAAATGCTCCGCACACCGAACTTTGGCCGTAAGTCATTGAATGAAATCAAAGAGGTTTTGAATAAGATGGGTATCCACCTCGGTATGGAAACACCGGGTTGGCCGCCTGAGAATATTGAAGAATTAATCAGAAAATGTGATGATCACTTCTAAAGACAAAACCCCGACCGAAAGGTTGGGGTTTTGCTTTATATAAAATCTAAAAGCCTGTGATCATGAAAACTAAAGTAATTATCTTTTGAAACGATAATATGATCGCAAACTTTGATTTTAAGAGGAGCCAGAGCTTCAATAATCTTTTGTGTAATATGAATATCAGCCGAAGAAGGTTGACAGTTTCCGCTCGGATGATTGTGATATAAAACGACGGCCGTTGCATGAGAGTCTAAAATTTGTTTAACAACATCTCTCGGATAAACGGGAACTTCATCAATGCCGCCTCTTTGAATGAGTTTATCTTCAATTAATTTAAGTTGTTTATCAAGCATCATAATATGAAATTCTTCGACATCAGCATTTAAAACGCTGGCTTTGCAGTGATCTAAAACATAGTCAAATTCTGTGTATAAAGTATTATTGCTTTCCTTTAAGTGCGGCGTTGTAATACGCTTAAAAGCGACAGATATAATCTTAAAAAGCACGATGGTATTTTGACTCAAGCCGTATTCAGCCAATTTTTCTTCTGACGCGGTTATCACATTTGCAAAAGAGCCGAAGTGCGCAATCATCTTTTTAGCTTCGTCTTTCACATCACGTCTTAAAATAGCATAGGTTAAAATCAGTTCTAAAAGTTCATAATCTGGCATCGATGCGCCGTTATCACTTAAAAAGCGTGTCCTTAATCTTTCTCTATGCCCTAAATAAAGAGGTTTATCTGTTTTTTGTTTATTCATATAAAATCCCCCATCAAGCTAGCATTATGTTTCAAAGCCAAAAGAATGTCAACGATAAACAATGAAGAATTGAATGAAGAAAGATGATAGTTTTACAAAGATGTGCAATTTTCCAAAGAATCATCTAAGCGTTTTTCTTTTAATCCGAAAGGATCTTGATGAATCAAAACCTGAGCGTCAGGATAGCGTTTCTTGATTTTTTCTTCAACCAAATCACCTAATTTATGAGCCTCCGATAAAGGCAAATTTCCGTCAATTTCCAGATGAATTTCAAAATGATAAACACCACCCAAGTCGCGGCTTCTTAAGTCGTGAAATCCTCTGATTTCCGGCGTTGAATGAATAATCTTTCCAATTTCTCGGCGAACTTCTTCCGGCAATTCTTTATCCATTAGTGCGTTCATAGCTTCAAGAGCGATTTGATAAGCATAATAAATCAAATATCCCGCAATCAAAAACGCACTTACGGTATCAAACCAGTTAATATTGAAAAACTTTACAATCAAAAGAGATAAAATAATTCCGATATTGGTTAAAATATCAACAACATAATGCGCACTGTCAGCTTTTATCGCAAGAGAATTTGTGTGCTTTGAAACATAGGATTGAAACAAAATAAGGCATATCGTTGCCGCTAAGCTCAATAACATAACCCCAATACCGATAGATGTGTGTTGAAGCGTTATCGGATTAAAAAAGCGGTCAACGCCGTTATAAATCACAAACAAACCTGATCCGGCAATAAATGCAGCCTGTGTAAGTGCGCTCAGCGATTCTGCTTTCAAATAGCCGTATCGGTATGAGCAGCTGGCAGGTTTTAAGGCGATTCTAACCGCAAAAAATGACACAAACGAAGCCACAATATCAGATAAACTATCCACAAGCGAAGATAAAATAGCAAGCGAACCGGTTGCAAAAGAAGCAAATAATTTGAGCAAAAAAAGACAAACGGACAACAAAACGCTTGCGCTGACGGCGCGTTTTTTATAGCGTTCTGCCTTTTCCTTATCCCAAGATGTTTGCATTCAAAATATTCTCCCAATCTTTTGGCTCAATTTCAAAATAATATTTATCGGCATAAGGTTTAAAAATGCGAACATGTTTATTTAAATCTTCACCGTTGATTGTGTACTTCACAAAATATTTGTTTTCAGATTTATAAAAATCAAGCTGAACCGAAAGATTATCTTCGGCATAGATACGTGCTTGACCGAGTTTCTTTTTCTTTAAGATATCAGAAGCAGCACCGTTAAATGGTGTGTTTAATAATAGCTTCATAGAATTTGCGACGGTTTGCGGATCTTCTTTATCATTAAGGCTGACAACCCTTCCAAAACGCAAATTCCAAAGATGGCTGTATGTCCATTCATGCCAATCAAGCGACAAATCGACAAAGTCAATCTCCGCCTTAAAAACTTGGAATTTATCATCAAATTTTATATAAGCGGCAGATGATCCTCTTCCGAGTTCTATATTATATTCGCCGACGTCAATTGCCTCAATAAGACGATTATGGCTGTTTAAAAGTTCAATTCGCGTCGTTTGTGAATTTTCATTTTCGAGGGGCAAAAATCCAAAAATAGGCAAATTCTCAGCTCTGTCAGATTTTTTTTCGTAGAAAACGCCTTCCATCAAAGCGCTCAAAAAGCTACGAATGCGTTCCTGATAAACCCCGAATTCTGGCATTTCTTCCAAAATCCATAAACCATCCTTAAAAACAAAGCTTAAAGTTGCGTTATGTTGTTTTAAAATAATTTTTCGGATATGGTTAATTTCTTTTGGCAGATTTGGTAAAATAGCTTTGTTTTCATATTGTTCAACATCAGAAGAACTTTGAAGTTTAACCGATAACAAGCCCAAAAGCAGAACCGAAATTGAAACAATCGTTATCTTGAGCAAAGACTTGTTAAATACAGGCGAAACTTTGACTTTCTCCTTTGGTGTGCGTTTGAAAAAGAAGAGAAGACATAATAAAAGTGTTAAAAGCAGCGGAACGGCAAAAATATTCACAAGCTTCACAAAAATTGAAATACGCTCGATTCGGGCTGTCGATGAAATTCTGATATCCGAAAGTTCACGTCTTAAAGTCTCTAAGTTTTTCTTGGCTTTTGAAATCAGAGAAAGTTCGTCTGCGCTGAAAGTTTCTCTTTCTTCAAAAGAGCGCTTATCCCAAACTTCTTGCATTTGCGTTTTGGTTAAATCCATACGCTCGAAAATTTCTTCT
Source organism: uncultured Rhodospirillaceae bacterium (assembly GCA_900313355.1). Taxonomy (GTDB): domain Bacteria; phylum Pseudomonadota; class Alphaproteobacteria; order RF32; family CAG-239; genus UBA1254. The sequence continues at coordinate 12,663 of OMQZ01000055.1, read as the reverse complement.
TCTTTGATTTTGTATTCAAATAAGCTTTGTTTTCTGAGTTTTTCGATATTTTCAAAAGGTCTGCTGACAGCTCCTTTGCCGCGCAGTTTTAAAAGAGCATCTTGATTGCTTAAAAAGTCAAGAGCGTTCAAAACAAAATCGGCATTATTAAAAAGCGTAACAAAATACCTATCCTCTAAAAATTTCTGTTCTCTGCCCCAAAAATCATTATACAAAAGATCGCTGTCGGCAACAACAATCATTTTAAACGGATTGCTCGGACTTGTGCCTTCAAGATACGCAGATAAAACCTTAATATTTTCATCTTTTTTGAAAAAACTCAAAATTTGTCTCGGATTAAGTCCGTCATGAACAACGCTTACAGGCATCAAAGAAGAGTTTTCAGAAGCAGTCATTAAAGGCAAAAACGAAACGGGTGCGCCAGCAAGAGGCATAATAACACTTGCCGATGAAAACAAAATATTTTTAAGATTTTTTGTAACGGGATGTAAGGGATTAAGATTGCTTGAACGCAACTTAAATTGAATAACATCCTGTGTGTAAGCTGGATTGTTTTTATAATTGCTTGTTGCATCAACAGTGATGGAATTATCCAAATCAGCAACAACATAATCTTGATAAAATCTAAATCCCCAAAAAGCATCAAGCCCGCCCAAATTTGAAATGGCATACGGTGTATTTGATGCCATATATAAACGTCTTGCTTCTGATGCATTATCTAAAAAGAGCAAAATTCTGCCTCTGTTTTTAGAATAATTCTCAATGGCTGCAATCATCTCATCGCTCAAATCCAAAGGGTGAATCATAAGCAACACATCTATTTTTTCATTAAAATCATCTGGTTTTTGAATAAATTTCAAATCATAAAATTCGGCAATTTTTTTAGTGATTTCCCACGGCTGAAACATCATATTTGTTTCATCAGATGACGAACCGTTAATATCAAGACTTGAAATAATTCCGACCTTCTTTTTATGAGAAGACAAGCGATAAATTAAGGTTGTTAAATCCTGTTCCAATGAAGAAATACGTTCATAAGATAAATAAGGAATAACTTCTTTGCGGTCTAAAGTATCCACAATGCTCAAACCGAAAAGAGCATTTTGATTGATGTCAATCAAAGGGATTGGTTGCAAACCGTCGGCAATCGCCTTGTCTTCAATGTTATCGAGATTTTGCGGATGATAAATATGAAAATCAAACTTGCCGTTTGATGCTTGCTTATAATGTTCCAACAGCATTTTAACACGATCAAACATTTGCCTTAGGTTAGGGTTTCTTTTAGCCAATATATTTGAAAAATAAAGTTTCGCGGTAACGGGCTCCGTAATCGTATCTAAAACATCTAATGTGTTTTGATTAAGAGTCCACAATTTTTCTTGCGTCACATCAAGTTCTGTTCCGCGTGTCAAATTATTCGCAAGCAAATTAAATCCCATAAATCCGATTAAAAGCATACCCCATGCAACAACATAAGAAGCACGCCTGCTTGATTTTAACCAAAAAGATGTGCCTGACGTTCTATAAGCAACAACAAGCATTGTCGTAAAATTAAACAAAACAATAATTGAAACAAAAAACAGAATATCGCGCCATTCCAAAACACCGTTAATTAATGAATTAAAGTGTGTTAAAAAGCTAAATGAAGCGATGGCATCAATGATGTAATCCGGAAAAAATATCCTGAAAAATGAAAGCACAAATTCAAGCCCGCTGAAAAAGAAAATCAAATTGGCAACAACGGCCAAAACAAGTGCAATCACCTGATTCTTGGTCAGAGAAGACATCGTTTGTGATACGGAAAGCATGGAACAAGCCAACAAAAATGCCGCAAAATACGATAAGAAGATAACGCCGTTGTCAGGTGCGCCTAAAATGTTGATTGTGATCACAAAAGGAAAAGTTAAAATAAGAGCAAGCAAAGCAAACAAAGCCGAGGCTAAAAATTTTCCCCACACCAAAACGGGCAAAGAAACCGGCATGGTCATAATCTGAACAATACTTTTACTTTTGAATTCTTCTGCCCATAAACGCATCGAAATCCCCGGCAAGAACAGAAGATAAAGCCAAGGCACAAAACAAAACATATAAAAGAGTGACGCATTCCCGCGCTCGAATAAGTGACCGAAATAAAAAGTTGCGACACCGTTTAAGATCAAAAAACAGACCAAATAAACATAAGCAAGAGGCGAAATAAAATAACGCATCAATTCGTTTTTTGTAACAATCCAAAGCTTGCGCATTTTTCCCTCCGTTAATCTCTTGTGAGTGTTTTAAACGCATCTTCCAAAGATTTTGATTTTGTTGTTTTTAAAATCTCTTTGCAAGTACCGTCGATTTTAATTTTTCCATGAGCCATAATAATAATTCTGGAACAAACAGCCTCAGCCTCGTCGAGCAAGTGAGTCGAAATCAATATAATTTTATTTTCACCCATTGAAGATATCAGATGACGCATATGTTCTTTTTGGTTTGGGTCTAAACCGTCCGTCGGTTCGTCAAGAAGCAAAATTTTCGGATTGCCCAAAAGGCTCTGAGCAAAACCGACACGACGTAAATAACCTTTTGAAAGCGTTTCAACACGTTGTGATAAAACTTCGCTGATGTGTGCTTTTTCGATAACGTCCTGAAGATCTTGGGATGATGCGCCCCTTAAATCAGCCATATATTTCAAAAACATATGAACGCTCATATCCGGATAAATAGGCGCACCTTCGGGCAAAAATCCGATTTGTGATTTGCTCTTTTCGGGATTTTTCATAATACTTTCGCCGTTAATCATAATCTTACCCGAAGTTGGGCTTAAAAAGCCTGAAATCATATTCATCAAAGTCGATTTGCCGGCACCGTTCGGACCCAAAAGAGCGATAATTTCACCGGTTTTTGCCTGAAAATTAAAGCTTTGAAGAGCCTTAATCGAACCGAATGTTTTGTTTAAATCAACAACTTCTAAAACATCACCAGCCATATTTAACTCTCCTTTGAATAAATTTTGCCGCCGATTAACGGCGCACTGACACCGGTTGTCGAAGGAAATGTAATAGGCAGATTATAAAACCGACGTGCTGCCAAAAAGCCGATAGCTGTTGCGTCGTCTGCTTTAACATCATCATGCGAAGCAAAAGTGTCAATATCTTCTTGTTTGAGCTTAAAACGAATAGCGCGCACCAAACTCGGATTCATAGCTCCGCCGCCGCATATCAAAGCTGTTTTCGGCTTTTGAGGTAACATCTCTATGACAGCATGATAAACACTCTGAGCAATAAATTCAACAATTGTTGCGGCCCCATCGGCGACAGAAAGTCCTTCAAAATGTTCTTCTTTGTCCTTAAAAGCATTCCTATCCAAAGATTTCGGAGGAAGTTTTGCAAAAAAGTCGTGTTTCATCAGTCCGCTGACAATTTTTGTGTGTGCTGTTCCGAGCGCCGCCATCTGACCGTTGTAGTCCATGGCAACATGTGCATGCTTTTTCATAAAATCGTTAAGCATGGCATTCCCCGGACCGCAATCAAAAGCGACCATCTCGCCCAACTCGCCGATATAAGTAAGGCTTGTAATACCGCCGACGTTAATAAACAAAGCAGGCTTTTCAAAATTTGAAGCAAGCGCATGATAATAAGTTGCGGTGATTGGAGAACCTTGTCCGCCGTTAAGCAAATCGGCATTATGAAAATGTGTCACAACCGGAATTGAAAATTCATCAAAAATTTGACGTCCTTTTCCAAGTTGATAAGTGTATTTTTGTTGAGCATCATGAATAATTGTCGGTCCTTCAACGCCGATCAAATCGATTTTTTGTGAAAATGAGCCCATAATCTCACGAACAACATCAATCATCAGTCGCGTTACATCATTTTCAACCGGATCGATCAAAATTTTATCATCAGGATTATCAGCTCTTTTGCCTAATATTAAGGCGATTTTTGAACGCAGAAATTCCGCAATAGGCACATATGAACTCAAATATGTTTGATAAATATCCACACCATCGGTTGAAATCAAAGCATACCGAATGCTTTCTATTGATGTTCCGCTCATCAGTGCCAAAACATTTAAAGGTTTTATCATCATTTTTTATATATTTTTTTACCTCAACTCTTGCAATACCTAAAATGATAAGCTAATATGCGTTAAAATTTCGTTATAAAGGAAAGAAAAATGGCACAAGTTAAATCTGAATTCTTAAACATCATGCTCGAGCGTGGCTTTTATAATCAATGCACCAATTTAGAAGGCTTTGATGCTTATCTTTATGAGTGCGAACAAAAGGGCGTTCCTGCAGTTGGTTATTTAGGTTCCGATCCGACGGGTGATAGCCTTCATGTCGGCCATATTGTGCCTGTGATGATGATGCGTTGGTTTCAAAAGTGCGGACACAAACCGTTAACACTTGTCGGCGGCGCAACAGCGCGCATCGGTGATCCTTCCGGAAAAGACAAACTTCGTCCGTTTTTAAGCGAAGAGACATTAAAACACAACGCCGAAGGCTTGAAAAAATCATTTAAAACTTTTCTTGATTTTTCAGATTCGCGCAATGGTGCCGAAATGGTTGATAACTGGGATTGGTTCAAAGACATTAACTATCTTGAATTTTTGCGCGATATCGGGACTTGCTATTCGGTTAATCATATGCTCACGATGGATAGCGTCAAATCACGCTTGGAACGCGAGCAACCGATGAGTTTTTTAGAATTTAACTACCAACTTTTGCAAGGCTATGATTTTTGCGTTTTAAATCAGCGTTATGGTTGCCGAGCTCAAATTGCGGGTGCTGACCAATGGGGTAACATCACCTCAGGCACGGAACTCGGTCGCCGTCGTTACAATGTCGAGCTTTTTGGCTTCACAAGCCCGATTTTGACCGATTCTGCCGGTAAAAAAATGGGCAAATCAGAAGGCAACGCCGTCTGGATTAACGAAGAAAAACTTTCTTCTTATGACTATTTCCAATATTTTCGCAACATCGGAGATGCCGAAGTGTCAAAATGTTTGGCAATTTTCACCGATTTGCCGATGGATGAGGTTAAACGCCTTTCTGAGCTCAAAGATCAGGAAATCAACGAAGCCAAAAAAGTTTTGGCTTATGAAGCAACCAAAATGTGCCGCGGAAAAGTTGCGGCTGATGAAGCGCTTGAAACAGCTGTTAAAACCTTTGAACAAGGCATGTCGGGTGACAATTTGCCTGTCTTGAATGCAGACTTAAAAGCCGGTGTTTCGGTTTTAGATGCCTTTTTACAACTGAGCTTTGTCTCAAGCAAAGGCGAGGCAAGACGCCTGATTAAACAATCCGGCTTAAAACTCAATGACAAGCCGATTACAGATGAAAATTATATCATAACAACAAAAGATGTTATCGATGGTCAGGTCAAACTCTCTCAAGGCAAGAAAAAACACGGCTTAATCAAGATATAGAGCAGCTCATTCATGCAATATATACAGATTTTTGTTGTATTTTGATTTATTTTGCCCTATAAAGAAAAAAGTTTACGTCAATTTTATAAAGGGATAAATATGCCAAACCCGATTGATACAAAGATTATCAGCAAACTTGCTGAAATTTTAAACAAATCAAATTTAACGGAACTTGAATATGAAGATGAAACGGTGCGTATTTCGCTTGCGCGTCAAAACGGTGCGCCGATTGCCCCTCAAATCGTGATGGCTCAGCCTCAGCCTGAAGTCAAAGAAAAAGAGGAAGAGCCGAAAGAATTGCCTCAAGAAGTCGAAAATTTGATTCAAGACTATCACAACAGTGAAAATGCCGTAAAATCACCGATGGTCGGTGTCGTATATTTGGCACCGAACCAAAGCAGCCCTGATTTTGTGAAAATCGGCGATGATGTCAAAGCCGGTGACACGGTATGTTTGATTGAAGCTATGAAGACTTTCAATCCTGTCAAGGCTCACAAGAGCGGTCGGGTAACAAAAATTTTGGTTGAAGCAGGCGATCCTGTTGAATATGGTGCGCCTCTTATTGTGATTGAATAACAATAGGTTGATCTGATGTTTGAAAAAATCTTAATCGCAAATCGTGGCGAAATAGCCTTACGTATCCAACGCGCTTGTCGTGAAATGGGGATTAAAACGGTTGCCGTTCACTCCGAGGCAGATGCAAATGCGATGCATGTTCGCATGGCTGATGAAGCCGTCTGTATCGGACCGGCAAAGGCCTCTGAATCCTATTTAAACAAACCTGCGATTATTTCTGCGGCTGTGATAACCGGTGCAGATGCGATTCACCCCGGTTATGGCTTTTTATCTGAAAATGCAGACTTTGCCGAAATGGTTGAGCGCCACGGAATAGCTTTTGTCGGACCGACTTCCGCTCAAATGCGTTTAATGGGTGATAAAATTACGGCACGAGCCGCCGCTCAAAAAGCAGGAATGCCTGTTGCACCGGGTTCGCCGGAGCTCAAAACGCTTGATGAAGCTTATATCTGGGCTAAAAGAATTGGTTTTCCGGTCATTGTTAAGGCCAAAGACGGTGGTGGCGGAAAGGGCATGAAAGTCGCCATGAAAGCAGAAGATCTGCCTGAGGCATATTCTTTGGCAAGAGCTGAAGCAAAAGCCTCATTTACGAGTGATGCGGTTTATCTTGAAAAGTTTTTGGTTAATCCGCGTCATATTGAAATTCAAATTTTGGCGGACAGCTTCGGAAATGTGGTTCATTTGGGCGAAAGAGATTGTTCTATTCAAAGAGGCAATCAAAAGGTGATTGAAGAAACACCATCTCCGGCGCTAAATGAAAGTGCGCGCCAAAGCATTTGTAAGATTGTGCGTAAAGCCATACAAAAAATCGGTTATACCAATGCCGGAACGCTTGAATTTTTGTATGAAGACGGAAAATTCTATTTTATGGAAATGAACACAAGGCTTCAGGTTGAACATCCGATTACCGAAGCCGTAACGGACATTGATATCGTGCGTGAACAAATCCGTATTGCAAGCGGTGCAAAATTGAGTTTTCGCCAAGAAGACATAACCTTTTCCGGTCATGCCATTGAGTGCCGTATCAATGCCGAAAATCCGGAAACGTTTTTCCCGTCTCCCGGAAAGATTGATGAGTGGCACGCTCCCGGCGGTTTGGGTGTTCGTGTCGATTCGGAAATATATTCGGGATATACGATTCCCTCATGCTATGACAGCATGATTGCAAAACTCATAATCAGTGCAAAAACCAGAAGCGGGGCGATTATGCGTTTGCGCCGCGCCTTAGATGAATTTGTGATTATGGGCATAGACACAACTATTCCGCTTTTACAAGACATCATATCTGATCCTGATTTTATTGATGGAACATATAATATTCATTGGCTTGAAAACTTTATGAAAAAACGCGGAGCATAGTCGAAGGCATCAAATATGAAAACAGAGCTCAATATTAAGCAGTTGTTTATTGATGTACTGTCCTTTATCGGGAAAAACTGCTTTTTGTTGAGTTTGTTCGGCCTTGCATGCTACACAGCTTCTTTTTTGAGCTTAAAATTTATGTTCAAACATCAAGGTGTGATGATGTTCTCATATGCCTTGTTTTGCTATGTGTTTTATTATTTGTTTATCAGCCTTTATTATGAACAAAAACCCATCATAACGAGCGAAAAAATCGTCAATTCGATTGTTAAAATGGCAGTCGTTTTTGCGGTTTCTTTAAGCGTTGTTATCTTTGGACATTTATTCTTAAAACTCTTGAAATATATGGCTCAGTGGCTGATTGGTTTTCCGGATATTTATGAATTCTTAAAACAGGCATATACATTCTTAAATAACTCAAAAATCGGCCAGTTTTTACTTTATATTCCGTTGATTTTTCTTTTGACGTTTACATTTTTTATCCCCGGTTTTACTTGGGTTTCAAGCCTTAACGGAAAAGATGCCTCCTTATGGTCGGCATATTCAAAAACACAAGGAAATTACATCAAAATAGTTATTGTTTTGCTCATCGTCTATGCATTTTTGCCTTTTGCCTTGAGCCTGTTGACAAAGCCGACGCCCATAGGCTTGAGCATAACCCACGCGATAAAAACAATAATTCAGCTTGTTTTCTATATTCGCCTCTACGACTTTTTTTATGAAGACTAAATATTTGTTCGCTTCAAATTTCCTTGAATCGATGGTTTAATTTCTTCAAACTTCATCAATTTTTGCGCGATTTCTTTGACTTCGTGAGCCATATAAGGATTATAACAAAAGTCCATCTGAAAATAAGATGCATTAACATTTTTTGCAGACTCAATCGCGCAAAAAGCGAACTTGTCGAAAAGCATTGTCTGACAGGGAACGGAAAGCGCTTCATATTCATGCTCGTCTTTTTTGAGCTTGAGCCATTTCGTTTGCTTTGTGCAGTGTGCACAATCATTGTCGCGGATACATACGGCACTTGTAAACAAGGGCACATCTTGATAAACAATAAATGAGGTCGGCAAAAAGGCCTTTAAGGAAAATTCTTCCAAATTTTTGAGTGTATCTTCAACCCCGAAACAAACCCGCGTCGCCCCGATTTCTTTTGCCATAAGCAGAGCCTCGCTGTTAAACATATATATAAAAGATCCGAAAGAAACATCATACTTTTTTGCATCAATAACGGAAAGTCCCCAATAGTTTGAAACTTCCCACTTAAAACACCCCAAATCCATCAACTTTTTAACCGCCGGCATCAAAGCTTCAGGCTTTCGGCAAACAGTCGGCAAAGATATTCGAATTTTCTCTAAAGGCAAGGCGGAAAGTTTTTCAAAATCAGGATGCTCATCAATCAAATAAATAATTTCCTGAAAATCGCTTAAATCAAGTTCATCTAAAAGATGAAGATTGTCCGTTTTAATAATCCAGCCTGTTTTTTTGTTGTTTAAAGGTTTGGGCAGCTTTGAAAGAGATCCATGCTTAAACTCAGGTAAAATATTGTTGTAAAGACCTCTGCGCAGTTCATTGATTGTTGAAGCCGGCACAAAGAGCCCTAAAGGATTTTTGAGCTCAAACTGACTTAACTCAAAAATTGTATCACCTGTTTTTTGAAAACTTTTAAAAAAGGCATCATAAACTTTACTCAAATCTTTAGCCGGCTCAAATTTTCCTTTAACCTCAAAAGAAAAACGACCGGATAAAGCGCAAACCTTATCTTTGAAAATCTCAACCGCTACATCAACATTTGTTTTATTTTGAAATTCTTTGGGTTTGGGTTTTGTGTAATCATAAGCCCCCTTGACTTGAGATGATGAAGCCAAATAAACATCCATATCTTTCTTTAAGGTCGGATACCCTTTCGGCAACTCAATTTCAACGGCGATATTTTTTTGTGCTTCAAACACATTTTTGCCGTTTTGTTTAATGTTCTGAACCGAAAATCCGAAAGGCTTTTCTTGGCTGTCAACATCAATTTGAAGCCCGTCAAATCGTCCGATATTATGAGTTGGCGTCAATATGATTTTGCCTTTAACAATGTTTTCGATCTTTCCGATTTTAAGTCCTCTGTGACCGACAAAATCAGGATCGACCACATTTTTGTTTTTTCCTTGAAGATGAAATTTGCACCACGGGCGCGAAAAAATTTGCTTGATGTTTTCAGCCCTTTTTAAATCAGGTTTTTGACCATCTAAAATTTTGCGATAGTAGTCCGTGACAGCAGAAACGTATAAGGCTGACTTTTTTCGCCCCTCAATTTTGAGCGAAGTAGCTTTGAGCTTCAAAATATCACCTTCAAGGGCCATATCTTTCATTGAAAAAATATGTTTATTTTGCCCGTCTTCACCAAAGCAAGCCCTGCAAGGGTATAAACACTTCCCTCTGTTAGCGCTCTTGCCGTATTCCATGGCCGAAAACTCACAAACTCCGCTATAAGAATAACAAAGCGCGCCATGTATGAAAACTTCCGTTTCCAAACCGTCAATTGAGGCGATATCGTTGATTTCTTGCAAAGTGAGCTCACGTGCTAAAACAACGCGCGAAAAGCCCAAACTTTTCAAAAACAGCGCACCTTCTTTGTTATGAACAGCCATCTGCGTGCTGGCATGCATCTCAAGTTCTTTGTATTGTGTTTTTATAAGATGAGCAACGCCCAAGTCTTGCAAAATGACAGCATCAACCCTGCATTTTGAGCATATATCCAAACTTTTGATTAAATCAGGCAATTCATGCTCTTGCAAAACCGTGTTGATAGTGACATAAACCTTGCGCTTTAAGTGATGTGCATAGGCTGTGATTTCATTGAGCTCTTGTTCATCAAAATTGGTTGCGCTCGCACGAGCCGAAAAATTTTTCAAGCCTAAATAAATTGCATCAGCGCCGTAATACAGCGCCGCATAAGCTGCTTCAATGTCACCGGCCGGAGCCAAAAGTTCTGTTTTCATCATGCCTTTTCTCTACTATTTTGCTTTCCAAAAGTCAAGAAAAAACGCACCCCTTGAGGGTGCGCTAAAAGAACGATTTAACAAAATACTTAAGATTCTTCTGAAGAAACATCCTTCATGACAAAGTCAAATTTTAAAGGAAGATCTTCTTGGCGGTTTTTGAGCCTGACCTTAAAAGGTTTGTGATAAACAGCTTTTTTGAAAGCGTTTTCGCCGTAAACGACAACATGAAACTTATGCCAACCCTGACGAATAAAACCGCTTGCGCCTGACTTGTAATAAGTATCAGGCGGAAGGTGAAAATGAGCCGGCATCACTTGCTTGAGCTCGTAAACCTTGTCATTTTCAATGGTCTTTGCGCCATAAGCCCACCATTCAAGGACAATCAATCCATACAAAAGAAGATAGCCCGAAATGGCAAGAGCCCAGCCATTGTAAGGTGGACTTTGTATGTTGTCATAAACAACAAATGTCGTCAACACAAACATCTCGAGAGCAAAAGCCGTGTCAAGAAACTTGGAGTTAACGTGTTTTACAGTTTTTATTGCATAACCGATAAAAAGATGTATAACAAAAACTCCGAACAAAATGGCCCGAGAAAGAATAATATTTTCCATGGCTTGAAAATTTAGGATTTCATCGGGTGTGTCGCTCAATTCTTATAACTAAGGCGAACAATCGGCAGCCTGACAATGTGTGCGTCATATTTGGCGACTTCAACGGGAAGCGTGAACTTGCCGTTGACAAGATCTTCTTTATCCTTATCTGTTAAAACGACCCCGATTTCCTCAAAAAAATTACCTCCAAGCAAAACAGGGCTGGACGCATAAGATTTCTGCGAGAGCAAACAGACTTGTGTGTTGTGTCCGTGATTTTGAACGACACCGCACGCAGCTACGCAATAAAGTCCGTTAACGTTGAGAATCCATCCGTTTTCGATACGCATCTCGTGGCAAATGCCGGGTTCCAAAGTATAAGGAAGAAGTATCCGGAAAGCTATAAAGACACACATCAGCGCAATCACACAGAATATAACGCAATGAAGAGTTGCATCACTTCCGACAAGAATGGCGCAGATCACATTACCGCCGACGAAAAACACAGAGACAGCAATGGTTGCGACAATGAGGGAAGAGTAGGGAATATACTTGTTATAAAACAAGCACCCAAAAGCGAAGCAAAAAGGCAAAATAAGAGCCAGAATGCACCACAACAAAAAACCGAAATATCCCATAATACTAAATATTTAATTGATTTGACATAAACTTAAATAGAAGTACTTTTGTTCTATCAAGTATACGCCTTCTTGTCAATATTAAAAAAATATTTGCTTGCCTGAGACGAGTTGAAATTATAAAGTAAAATTTGAAATTTTTTGTTTGTATTGAAAATTTTAGATGATAGAGTAACAAAGGTTAAATAAAAAACAGAGGGCTGATTTGATGAAACTGTTTGCAATCAAAAAAGAAAAACTCAACAATAAGAAAATAGTAACATACACTGTTTTTGGTTACTCTTTCAGCATCACAAAAAAGAAAAAATATCATAAGAATAAGCAAAACGATATATATAATTACGAGTATCTGATGGAACAGGGAACAAAATTTCCGCACCCGATCGGAATTGTTATATCAAGAGCAGCTACCATCGGGAAAAATTGCCGTATCTATCAACATGTAACAATTGGAGCAAAAAGTTGCGAAGAGGGAAATTATGATCCGAAAAATTATCCCATCATAGGTGATAATGTAACAATTTACGCCGGAGCCGTGATTGCAGGTCCCGTCAAAATCGGCAATAATGCGATTATCGGAGCAAATGCGGTTGTTATAGATGACGTGCCTGAAAATTGCGTTGTGGGAGGGATTCCCGCTCGCATTATTAAAAAAACAGCAAGCGCTTAATGGCCTGCTGTTTGTTGTTTTAATGAAGCGATTACTTGCTCAATTTCTTATCCAATCTCTCAAGCTCATCAAGATACGATGAAATGAGCTTCAAACCCTTGTTCCAAAACTTCGGATCATTCGGGTTCAAATCAAACGGCTTCAAGATTTTTTCATAATCGCCGATAGCCGTTTGGCTCAAAAGTGTCAGATATTTTTGAGGAAAGTCCTTAACTTTTCCTTCCTGATAAACTTGATAAAGCGAGTTAACCAAACAGTCAGCAAATGAATACGCATAAACATAAAACGGCAAAAAGAAAAAGTGTCCGACCTGAGACCAAATATATTTGGCCTCATCACCGACTTCGACATAATCGCCCAAACTGGCTTTCATTTCTTCCATCCAGATTTGGCACAAGCGCTCTTCCGAAACTTCGCCT
>OMQZ01000158.1 GCA_900313355.1 uncultured Rhodospirillaceae bacterium | reverse complement strand
GAAAAAGCAAAGAAGATGAAAGAGGTTGCTTAAAAAAATGGCGATTGAACTTAAAATATGTTTACCTGATAAGGTCTATGTTCAAACATCGGCGGACAAAGTCCTATTGCCCGTTGCTGAGGGCAATTTGACCATTATTCATGAACGAGCCCCTCGTTCCCAACTTCTTAAAGCGGGCGTGGTTGCCCTGCTTGATACAAACAATCAAGCTATTAAAAAATGGAAAATCAGCAACGGTGTGGCAGAAATTGCACAAGATTTCTGCCAAATCGCCGTTGAAAATATAGAAGAGATATAAATTTTTATCTAACACTTAAAACGGCTCTTTTCGTCTGATATTCCAATATCAGTTTAACCCCGACTTCATTTATAAGGCTTGAAAGATAAACAATCGGAGCAAGCAATGCCGGATTATCATCCGGCAAAACACCCTTAATCGCTTTATTAATATTTTCCAGTTTTGATGCCGACAACTCAAAATCAGAAACAGCCTCAAAAGACAGCCCCTCATCCGTTTCATCAACAATAATTTGACCGCCTCGCACAAAAACATCAGAAAGGCCCATAACAGCGAGCATCACGATTTTATAAAGCGAAACATTTGCAACGCCTGATTTCATCTTAATCGGCATTTGAGGATTCCCGATACTGGCCAAATAAGCATCAATAATCGAATTAAGCTCACTTAATTCTTTGGGCGCCGCATTTTTTAAGCCAAAGGCAAGCCTGAAAAACTTTAATCTCGCCGAAAGCGTTTTAGAACTCCCCTCTAACAATGGTTTCAAATCCCCCAAATCAGACGGATCATCATCCCAGAGTTCCATAGCATTTGAAATTGCGCCGATATTTCCGATTAAATCATGGCTTATGCGCGTGCAAACAAGTTCTGTAATGAGAGTTGGTGAAATGCCCATTTCCTTAAAACCTTAAAATGTATAAATATCTGAATGAATAAAGCGTTGATCTTCTCTTGACATACGATTTACATCAAGTTGCTGCAAAACAGGATCCTCAAGCTTTAAGATGCCGGTCGCCGCCTGCAAATATGGCTTATTGGCGCCTAATCCCCAAGTAACTTCATCCTTGTTATCAGGAACGCCATATTTCTGATTAATTTTCTTCCAAAAATCAAAAATTTTCAAACGCTGCAAATAAATCGCTTTGGTGCTGTTGCCGATTTTGTTTGCGGCTTCGCTCCGATACAAAACCTTATATACCTTATTGTTTGTAAAGGTTGAAGAAAGAAAAATATTAACTGTTTCTTTTGTATCAAATTTATTAAAACTTGCTTGAGATATATATTGATAATTTCCTTTTTGCGCCAAACGTATCACACAATTTTCCAACCTCTCATAGCCGACAACACCTTGATTTCGACAGGTCTCTTCATTGCGCCAGCGAATAAAATTCGGAATATCCATTTTTTGTGTCGTCTTACGATAACCACGCTTTAAGAGCTGCTCTTCTGCTTGTTTATAGCTCATCTGAAGCATCACACCTGATATATCAAAAACAGCAGCATTAGAACGTTTTATTTTCGACTTTTTCTGACTTTCATTAAGCAAATTTTGAATCGATTCGGATTGTCCTTTGCTGCCCTTAAACAAATTTTTAACCCAGTTTTGCGCCGAATCAACGGTTTCCTTAACCTCTGATTTAATTTCCTCGGTTGGAACGGTTTCTTTCAAATTCTGAGAAAGTGAACGCCTTGTATCTATTTTAACCGGTTCTTTTTCCGGTTCGACTTCAATTTCGACCTTATTTCCGAAGGCATCTTCTTTCAAATCAAAATTCAAATCTTCTTCATCCATAACAGGCAGATTTCCATCTTGGGCATAAGATGAAAACACAAACAAAAAGGAAAAAATAAAAATAAATTTTTTCATAAAAATCCTCGGATAAAACTAGATTAAAAGATAACGCATGAGACTTAAAAAAAAATTAATAAAACAAAGCTTTTTTTATTTACATAAACCCATAAAATTGCTAATAAACAAAAAAAAGGGAAAAAGATGGCTGATAAAATTGCTGTTATTGGTGCCGGACTTGCCGGTTCAGAAGCTTCTTGGCAAATAGCCAAGCGAGGCATTGAAGTTGATTTATATGACATGAAGCCGCTTAAATTTTCACCTGCCCACAAAGATGAAAATTTTGCCGAACTTGTTTGTTCTAACTCTTTAAGATCAGATGATTTTATGCATAATGCCGTAGGTTTAATGCATGAAGAAATGCGAAGAGCCGGCTCTTTGATTTTAAGTATTGCCGAAAAAACAAAAGTGCCCTCCGGTGGAGCCTTGGCTGTCGATAGAAAAAATTTTGCTCTTGAAGTTACAAAAGCGCTTAAAAATGAACCTAAAATCAACATCATAGAAAAAGAAATTGAATCAATTGATGACCTCAATTATCCGCTCATTATTATCGCCACCGGTCCTCTCACCGCTGAAAAATTAGCCGAAGATATTTTAAAAAAAGTTGGCGATGAAACACTTTCATTTTATGATGCCATCGCCCCTGTTGTCTATAAAGAAAGTATCGATTTTGAAAAAGCATGGTATCAATCCCGTTATGACAAAGGTGAGCCTAAAGATTATATCAACTGCCCGATGAATAAACTTCAATATGAAAACTTTGTTTCAGAGCTCTTAAAAGCTGAAACCGTCGCATTTCATAAATTTGAAAAGCCTCAATATTTTGATGGTTGTTTGCCGATTGAAGTTATGGCCGAGCGAGGTCTTGAAACATTGCGCTTCGGTCCAATGAAGCCTGTCGGCCTGACAAATCCCCACAATCCGCAAGAACGTCCGTATGCCGTTGTGCAGCTTCGCCAAGACAACAAAGAAGATACACTTCGCAACATTGTCGGCTTCCAAACAAAACTTAAATATGGCGAGCAAGAAAAAATTTTTCGCACAATTCCGGGGCTTGAAAACGCTCAATTTGCAAGGCTGGGCGGCATTCATAAAAACACATTCATAAAAAGTCCGATCCTTTTAGACCAATATCTGCGTTTAAGAACAGAACCTCATATCATGTTTGCCGGTCAAATTACGGGGTGCGAAGGCTATGTTGAAAGTGCGTGTGTCGGATTTTTAGCCGGTGTTTTTGCATCTTCTCTTATAAAAAATGAAGATCCCGTTCTGCCCCCGAGAGAAACGGCATTCGGCTCTATGCTGGCGCATTTGCAAGACAAAGAAAACATTGAAAACTATCAGCCGATGAACATCAATTTCGGTTTATTTCCCGAAATTCCTCCTGTTCTCACAAAAAGCGGAAAATACAAGCATCTTAAAGGTCTTGAGCGAAAAGAACAGTATTGCACGCGCGCTCTTAAAAGTCTTCAAGGCTGGCTACAACAAATACAAAAACATTGACACAAAATAAATATTCAATTAAGTTAAATCAAAAGGATAAATATCAATGAGTGCTGTCAGCCGTATTGTTCGAAAATCTCAAGCCACGCTTTTCTGGTGTATGCAAGGTCTTCCCAAAGCCAAGCGTGAAGCCATATATACACTCTATGCATTTGTTAAACATTTAGACGATATCGTTCAAAGCAACCTGCCTCAAAACGAAAAAGAAGACCTCTTAAGTGCATGGAAAATCGAACTTGATAACATATACGAAAAGAAAGTTCCGGCAACAAAAATAGGGCGAAAAATTTACAAAAATTGCATGCGTTTTAAAATTCAAAAAGAAGATTTCTCAAAAATCCTAGAATCCTCTTTACTTGACTTTCCAAAGCCGCTTCAAGCCCCGACCGCAGACATTTTTAATAAATATTGCCAAGGCTCTGCCGTTATCCCGACATATATCACCTTGCTGATTATGGACGAGATGAAAGAAGCCTCGAAGCGCACATTAGCATCAAATTTTGGCATGGCGATGGAGATTACGAACATTTTGCGCAACATCAAAGATGACGCCTTAAATCAACATTTATATATTCCAAAAGAAATTTTGCAGCAAGCCGGCATTTCATCACATATTCCCACATCGGTTATCACAGACAAAAATTTAACATATGCTCGCGAATTGCTTGCAAAACAGGCTTCCCAATATTTTACAAAAGCCCATAAAATGATCAGTGCTTCGAACAAAAAGACCATGCGGCCTCTGCGTTTTATATTCCATATATACAAACGCTATTTTGACATTATGTCTCACCGCGGTTGGGAAATTATGTCTCCCAAACCCACGATTAAACGTATCGATAAGATTATGATTGCCATCAACACAATCTTTGATCGCAGTTAAGTTTTTTGTGAGAAAATCAAGAAAACTTCTTTATAAAGACATAATATATTCTATGCTTTTCCCATAAAAACACAAACTCAAAGAAAGGATTTTGATATGTCAAAATTTAAATTTGCACTTTTAAGCTCAATTCTTCTTTTTCCGACCATGTCAATGGCTGAAGAAAACGAAGTTGCTCAAAACGCAAGCAGTTTAACGGCAAACTTAAAACGAATTGCCGTACAATATAACCAAAACTCCGTAACCAACAAAAAAGATGACGCCAATTATCCCGGCACATATTCATCTGATGAACAGGAAGTATTTACAGGGCTTTTTGATGGAAATATTGAATACAACAACGACAGCCTCGTATGGCTCAATAGCTTGTTCATGGAATATGGAAAGAGTGAAACCAACGAAAACGGCAAGAAAACCAAAAGCGAAAATGCAGATAAAATTTTGCTCACAACGGATTATACCCATAAAATTTGGAAGCTTGAAGAAGGTATTATCGGCCCGTTTGTTAATTTAGGTTATCAAACAGAATTCACAACATTCGAAGGCGATGACGGAAGAAGCTATCGCACAAAAATCTTACGCGGTAAAACCGGCTTAAAACTCTATGAAGGCAAATATTTCAAAGAATTATATGCTGCAGCGGTTGAAGAAGCCGACTTCACCTATGGCGACACAAATATGAAAACTGCCGGTGAAATCGGCTATCAGTTCGAATATCCGATCAGAGAAGATATGAAGTTTGTCTCAAACGGATTTTTCAGAAAATTTTTCATCTATGACAAATATCGCAACACAGACTTCAAATTTGAGGCTGAAACGAATAACCGTTTAGATGTCACAATTGTCGGAAACTTATCTTTCGCGCCTTTTGTGAACTACAAAATCGCTAAAACACGCGGTGCAAGCAAAAGCCGAAGTGATACGACTGTCGGTCTTTCTCTTGGCTATCAAACAGATTACAAAATTTGGTAAAAAAAAGAGCGTCCGAAAGGGCGCTTTTTTTAGCTTCTGTATCTGTTTTTACTTTTGCAGCTCAAGCACTCTTTCGAGTGTCGTTTTTGCCGTAAAATAGATACTCATCTCATAGTAGATTCTGGCATAAGCTTCTTCCTCTGAAGAGAGTTCGATTTTGTTGCGATTGAGCCTCTTTTGAAGTTTGTTGGCTTTTTTGCGAAAGGCTTTGACATCAAGACCGCGCCGCTCTCCGATCGCCACCATTGTTTCGTAGCTCAAACAGGTTGCCTGAGCCTTCACATATGCCCACTTTTCATCATCGAGCATAATCCTCATTTCGGAAAATTCCTTTTGCGCCGCCTCATACTTAAGCTCATATTCGGCAATCAGCTCTTCATCAGTATTCTGAGCATAGCCCGAGAGACAAAAACCCGCAACGCATGCGAGTATTGATAATAACTTTGTCATATCTAATAATTAAATTTTCTGAAAGAAAAATAGCATAACTTTGTTTTTTTGTCAAATATTATTTTATAAAAAAACGCCTTAGATGGTTTGTTATACGAATTTTCAATAAAAATGCATAAAATAATAAAAATTCGGAGAATAGTTTGAACAGAGTAGAAATAAGAAGCGGAAAAATTCTAGTGTACGAATTGGTACATGAATTTTTCCGCTTTCAAGATTTCTGCTCTAGACGAGCTGTTATACGAATTTTTAAGCGTTTTTATATTTCGGCGGTCATAATATTACGACGCCCTTCCAACGCCTGATCAATAAAATCAAGTTGTTCTATGACCATGGCATTATCCTTAAACTTGTCGCGTGCGAGCTTAACTCTTTCTTCAAAATTGCCTTCCTTGCCTTTGAAGATATACATATAAGCACGTGTGATAGACTTAACCGTCGCTTCATCAAAGCCACTGCGTTTTAATCCGATAACATTTAAGCCTCTGAGCTTTCCTCTGTCGCCGGTAACAATACCGAACGGAATCACATCACGTGTGACACCTGACAAACCGCCGATCATAGCTTTTCGGCCGATCCTGCAGAATTGGTGAACGGCACAGTTTCCGCCTAAAATAGCACCGTCTCCGACACGAACATGTCCGCCGATAACCGCATTGTTTGTCATAATCACATTATTTCCGACAACGCAGTCATGCGCAACGTGTGAACCAGCCATAAACATACCGTCATTGCCCACAATTGTGATTAACTTTTGCGGTTCTTCGCCTTTAATCGGATTTTGACCTTTCGGCGTTCCGGCATGCATTGTTACATTTTCCCTGATAACATTGTGCTTGCCGATCACAAGTCTGGCTCCTTCTTGAAACTCGTTGCCGTGATCCTGCGGACCTGTTCCCAAACAAGCTCCCGGAAATACGACAGTTCCTTCACCGATGGTTGTATCACCATACACAGTCACATGAGAAATCAATTTAACATTTTCACCGATTTTTGCTTTTGCGCTGATAAAACAGAAAGGTCCGATTTCAGCACTTGAGGCAATTTGAGCACCGTCTTCAACAACACTTGAGGCATGAATTTTTGCCATTTTTATAGTCCTTATATATTAATCCAATACTGCAAAAAAGAATATGCAAACATCATCATTTTGTAAAAACACAATACGTAACGAATTGTTACATGTGCATAAAAAACGAAACGAATTTATTCTTGACAATTTTTGAAATTTTGATAAATTTGTCTATACTTAAATCCGATTATGAACATTATTGTTGAACCTTAAAACACACATCAATTATGAAGAAATTTTTGTTCTTTGTGGCATGCGCTGCCACTCTGGCCATTTGCGCCACTTCCTGCTATCAATCTAAGGTGGAACCACTTGGTGAAAACACCAACCTCGTCTCCTTCACCAAGAAGATTGATAAGACTACCGAGTATGTCGGCGTGAAGAACACCCTTTCGAACGTCGTCATCGTCGAGCCTG
>OMQZ01000059.1 GCA_900313355.1 uncultured Rhodospirillaceae bacterium | reverse complement strand
GTTTTTTCTTTCTTTTTACTTTATCTGCTACACTGCGTCGAAAGGAGGGTATTTATTTACACACGCTTATGACAAATACTGTCAATATTAGAATTTTGTGGTCAGTGAAATTTTTTGCTTGAAAAATTAAAGTTTAATGATACATTGTGCGTGAAAAATTTATGCCCTGTGCGGGGGTGTCCGCACGACTCCGAATAAAGAATCGGAGGTAACGTTTTATAAAAAAGGAATTTAAATATGGTTGTTCGCGTAGGTATTAACGGTTTTGGCCGTATCGGACGTTTGGTTTTCCGTGCTGCTCAAGAACGCAAAGATATTGAAATTGTGGCTATTAACGATTTGATTGATGTTGACTATATGGCTTATATGCTCAAATATGATACGATGCATGGAAGATTTAACGGCACTGTTGAAGTTAAAGACGGTAAGCTCGTTGTTAACGGAAAATCTATTCGCGTTACAGCTGAAAAGAATCCGGCTGATTTGAAATGGGGTGAGGTTGGCGCTGATTATGTTGTCGAATCGACAGGTTTGTTCCTCACAAAAGAAAAAGCTCAAGGTCATATTGACGCCGGAGCAAAATATGTTGTGATGTCTGCTCCTTCTAAAGATGATACACCGATGTTTGTTTGCGGTGTTAATACAGACTCTTATGTTAAAGGTACACAATTTGTTTCTAACGCTTCTTGCACAACAAACTGCTTGGCTCCGATTGCCAAAGTTTTAAATGATGCTTTCGGCATTAAAGAAGGTTTGATGACAACAGTTCACTCTGTTACGGCTACGCAAAAAACGGTTGATGGTCCGTCAGCTAAAGATTGGCGCGGTGGCAGAGCTGCTTGCGGAAACATTATTCCTTCATCTACGGGTGCAGCTAAAGCTGTTGGTAAAGTTATTCCGTCTTTGAACGGCAAATTGACAGGTATGTCTATGCGTGTTCCGACACTCGATGTTTCTGTTGTTGATTTGACAGCTAATTTGGTTAAGCCTGCAAAATATGAAGAAATCTGCGCTGCTATGAAGAAAGCTTCTGAAGGCGAACTCAAAGGTATTTTGGGTTATACCGAAGATGCGGTTGTTTCTTCTGATTTCTTGGGTGATGCTCACACATCTATTTTTGATGCAAAAGCAGGTATTCAATTGACAGATACTTTCGTTAAAGTTGTCAGCTGGTATGATAACGAATGGGGTTATTCAAACAAAGTTTTGGATCTCATTTCTCATATGGCTAAAGTTAACGGCTAATTTGATTGATGCAAAAAATAATTTCCCCGCCATTTTGACGGGGAAATTTCTAAAATAAAAAGGGAAAAATTATGGCTTATAAAACAATTGATGATTTAGGCGATTTGAACGGCAAAGTTGTGATGCTCAGAGCCGATTTGAATGTGCCGATGGATGAAAATTTTAAGGTTACAAATACGGCGCGAATCGACCGCACCGTGCCGACAATCAAACTTTTGATGAAAAAGGGAGCAAAGGTTGTTGTGATTTCACACTTTGGACGTCCTGAAGGAAAAGGCGATATGAAAAACTCGCTTTCTCATATTGTGAATGATTTGCAAAAAGCACTCGGAAATAAGGTTGTGTTTGTCGAAGATTGCATTGGCGAAGTTGTTGCCAAGGCTGTTCAAAATATGCGTTCAGATGAGGTTTTGCTCTTAGAGAACTTGCGCTTTTATAATGAAGAAAAGAAGGGCGATGAGGCTTGGGCAAAAGAGCTTGTCAAAGTGGCTGATGTTTATGTTTCGGACGCATTTTCAACCGCTCACCGTGCGCATGCTTCTATGGTTGCGGCAGCCAAGGAATTGCCTTCTGCAATGGGGCTTTTGATGCAAGAGGAAGTTGATGCTTTAACAAAAGGTTTGAATAATCCGGAGCGTCCTTTGATGGCTGTTGTCGGCGGATCTAAGGTTTCAACAAAGCTCGATTTATTAAATAATTTGGTGAAAAAAGTTGATAAGCTCGTTATTTCGGGCGGTATGGCTCATACATTCTTGAAAGCACTCGGTTATGACGGTGTGAACGAGACAAATTCTTTGGTTCAGCTTGATATGGTTGATACGGCTAAAGAAATTTTAGCAACAGCTAAAACAGCCGGTTGTGAGGTTATTTTGCCGACAGATCTTGTTTGGGCAAAAGAATTTGCAGCAAATGCCGAACATAAAACAGTTGATTTGAACAATATCCCCTCAGAGGGGAGTTTGCTTGATGTGGGCGAAAAGACTGTTGATGTGATTAAGGCAAAAATGGCAGAGTGCAAAACTCTTGTTTGGAACGGACCGTTGGGCGCGTTTGAGTTAAAGCCGTTTGATGAGGCAACAAACGAAGTGGCAGCTGAGGCAGCACGTTTGACGAAGGCCGGTAAACTGACAACTGTTGCCGGTGGCGGTGATACCGTTTCGGCTTTAGAGAGCGCAGGCGTTGCCAAAGATTTTACATACATCTCAACAGCCGGCGGTGCTTTCTTAGAGTGGATGGAAGGTAAAGAACTTCCGGGTGTTGCCGTGTTAAAACGCGCATAACAGGTCACCTAGAGCAAAAATTTCGAATGCGGAAAAATTCATTTACTATTTTGTAAACTAAAATTTTTCCGCTTCTTATTTTTTGATTTATTCGACACTATTCTTCGCGTTTTAGCGAAAAACATCTCTATCAGCAAGATAGAATGTTATTTGTGGCGGATTAGATTGTTTATTTTGTGGCTTAATGTTGCAACGGCAAAATGAATAATTATTGCCAGTATCCACAGAAACCATATATTGAGAGGCTGAAAGCAACCTTTTATGATCAAAAGGTGTAAGAGCATATAAATCGGAAAGTTCCATAAATAGATATCAAAAGATATATCCCCCAGCCATTTTACAAATTTTGTATTGCATAATTTATTCAAACATTTTAAGTCATATAAACAAATAATAAGTGGTGTAAAAAAGAAAAAAAGAGTAAAAAAAGTGGGTGAAAAATATAAAGAATTTTTTTGATAAACGGAAAAACATATCATCATCAAAAAGATAATAAAAATTCTAAAAACTATTTTTTCATTTTTCTTAAATGATGAAATAATTTCAAACAAAGGCTTTATGGTAACACCTGTGAAAAAAGAAAGAAGTCCTCTTGCGATATCTATGTTCAAAAAAGGATAGTTCAGTTTAAAATATTGGATGCAGGCACCGATAAAAATGGCTAAAAAGAAAAGAACCGAAGATTTGTATTTCGTGAATACAAAACCTAAAATATAACAAACCATCAGAACGGAAATATACCAAACAGGACCATTTAAATATGGATTTGTGTTAATAATTTTTGTTAAAAGAAATGTATCGCAAAACATATTTTGAATTGTGTTTTTGCCCCAAAATTCAAAATTGTCTTGATATAATAACAGGTTGAAACCATATGCCGTCAAAGTTGTGAAAACAGTGAGCGGAAAAAGTCTTAAACTGCGCTTTTTAATAAATGCTTTGAAAGATAGGCCTTGTATGATTTTGGGCTGATAAACGAAAGAAAACAGTATGCCGGAAAGGACAAAAAACATTTCGACAAAGCAATGACCCTCAATCGAAAGGAAGTAAAAAATACCGGTAAAAGGATTTTTTTCTGATAAGTATAATAGAAAATGGTCTTGAAAATGCAGAAAAAAAGCAATGATAATTGCACCGATAATTTTGAGTGCATTGAAATAAGTAAATTGGCTTGAGTTGTTTATACCTGTTTTAAAATTAATAAACATATTAAGTCCTTGCTTTTTGATTATCAGATTTTATCTGGTATAAATTATTTTTAAGTTAAAAATATGCAGATATTTACAGGTGTTTGAGTCTTTTTATGATTTTGTGGCGCATTATCGGGTTTTGAGGTAGAATTAAAAACTCGGCTCCAAACGCTGATGCAGCAAGGCCGTCTTTATCAAGTCTATCACCAATAACCAAAATCTCTTTTTGAGATAATGACAGTTTTTTTGAGATATATTCCAAACCTTGTGGGTTCGGTTTTAAAAACCGGATATTTTTATGATCAAAAGAAAACTCAAAAGTTGGCGCGAAATTTAGCGCTTCCAGTTTTTGTTTTGTCGGATAATCGGAATAGACAACAACAGGGATTTTTTGTTCTTTCAGGTAAGCAATCAGTTTTTTATCGGAAAATAATCTGATCCATTTTAAGGGTTTTGAGATAAGCCATTTTTCAATTAAATCTTCCACCGCTTGTCGGCTTATGTTTTGAGTTTTGCAAAAAGATTGAAATTCAAAATTCGTGCTGTTATTGTGTTGTTTTCGATAATTTAGGACAAGTTTTAATTCTTTTATTTTCCAAAAATGTATAATGTAATAACATAATATTTCAGTTGCCATACATATTTGAACAGGTTTTTGATAATATAATGTTCCGTCTAAATCTGTAATAATGGCTTTTTTCATTTTAGAACTCAATCAACGTTTTGTTTAAAAAGATATTCAAACAGGGCAATTTGATAAACAACAGTAGCAAAATGAGAAAGCAAAGGAGGACAAGGTAAAGCATTAATCCTTTTTCGTGAAATAATTTTTCGGGTTTCTGGACGGCAGAATCCGGCTTGTATGCCATATCTAAATAGAGCGCAAACAAACCACAGATAAAGGGAATTGAAAGCAGAAGTTCTATTTTGTATTTAATTAAGAAAATGCCGCAAAAAAAGATAGAGAGCATGGCATAAAAGAATGAGGAAATCAAAAGGTTCTTTTCATTATATAAAGCGAAAGATTTGCGGTATAAGGAGGCTGTCTTTTTGTCACCGATCATGCGATATTCGGCAAAACGTTTGATGGCCATTAAAAAAGCTCCACCCATCCAATAACCAAGAATTATACTTATCGGTGGTAAAGTTTTGTTTGTTATTAAAAACCAACCGATGAGCAAACGGATTGCGTTATTTAAGGATTCTGATAAGACATCTATATAAGGAATGTCTTTTGAACGAACAGGTTTGACATTATATATAATACCCATAACGGCTAACCATAATTCTGACCAAAATACAGGTTTTGAGATGTAAAATGCAACAATTAAGCCAATAATCAAAAACAATAAATATTCTATCACAATATAAAACGGTTTTAGATTTGCCGTTAAAAGCGGACGGTTTTTTTTGACCGGGTGGTATCTGTCAAATTCGGCATCAAGCCACTCGTTGATGATGTAATTTGCAGAAGCAATTAAAGATGTGGAGATGGTGCCTAATATGATGGGTTTAATGAAGAAAAGCAAATTTTCGATACTGATGTTTTTTTCCATAAACAGGGCAAAAATGATGCCGGGGAAAATGAAGGCTTGTTTAATCCAATGATCAAAACGCGCTATTTTGATGTATCCTTTAATTTGTTTGTTCATTTATTTTCTCCGAATTGGTAAAAATTGTGTCGATAAGAGATTTTGAAGCACACAGGTTCATGCCTTTTTTAATGAGGTTTGTTTTTATCTGTCTGCATTCATAATCATGAGGTAAATCATCTAAAAGGGCCTTGAGGACAAGAGGCCATGTTTGGCAACCCAATATACTTTCGGTTTGCTGGTCTATATATATTTTCTTATGCTGTTCAAGAGTGAGGTTTTTAATTGGTATTGGATCTGTATAAATATAAACAACAGGTCCTTTATGGTTCTTTTCAATTTCGTCTCGCATTTTTCGAAATTGATTGCGTTCAGATAAATCAGACCCCTTTAGCAATATACAGTGGTGTTGCATATAACCCATTGCTCGAATGTTTTTTTCTTCATTCTGAAGAAACGGAATCAATGAAGATGTCGGCAGACCATATAATTTAATGAGGGTATTTTCGGGCAAGTTAATCGGCTCAACAAAAACTTTTTGTTTAATGGGGCCTGTCGTTTTGTAGATGCTGCCGAAATCAAGATATAAGGCGCCGGCTAAGATGATGAAGAAGGTTGTGTAG
>OMQZ01000093.1 GCA_900313355.1 uncultured Rhodospirillaceae bacterium | reverse complement strand
TGAAGGGATATTTTGCCAAAGCTAATGTTGAACCGAAGAAAAAACTCGGCGAATTCAGAGTAACTGAAGATTGCCTTCTTTCTGTCGGTCAGGAATTATCCGCTAATCACTTTGTTGAAGGACAATATGTGGATGTTTGCGGAACTTCTATCGGTAAGGGTTTTGCAGGTGTTATGAAACGCCACAACTTTGCCGGTTTGGAAGCTTCACACGGTGTTTCTATTTCTCACCGTTCACATGGTTCTACAGGACAAAGACAAGATCCGGGTAAGGTATTTAAAGGCAAGAAAATGGCCGGACATATGGGTTCTGAACGAGTTACTGTTCAAAATCTTAAGGTTGCCGCTATTGATGCTGACAAAGGTTTGATTATGGTTAAGGGTGCTGTTCCGGGCTCTGAAAACTCTTGGGTTCGTATTACAGATGCCGTTAAGAAATCTGCTAATGTTAAATTGCCGATGCCTGCCGGATTGAAACAGACACAAGAACCTGTTGCAGCTAAAGCCGAAACTCAGGCTGAAAATGCTTAACGTAAGGATTAAATAACATGAAACAGGATATCTTAAATTTAGATAATAAAAATGTCGGTACAATTGAACTCGACGAATCTATTTTCGGTATGGAAGTTCGTCCTGACATTTTGCACCGTGTTGTTTTATGGCAGCTCGCCAGAAGACAACAAGGCACACACCTCACAAAAGGCCGTTCTGATGTTGCTTTGACGCCTGCAAAGCCGTTCAAGCAAAAAGGAAGCGGTAACGCTCGTCAGGGTTCCAGAAAAGGTACTCAATTCAGAAAAGGCGGCGTTGTTTTTGGTCCGGTTGTTCGTTCTTATGAACATGATTTGACCAAAAAATTCAGAAAGCTTGGTTTGAAAACAGCTCTTTCTGCCAAAGCTAAAGAGGGTAATCTTATCATTATTGATGAAGCAAAATTATCAGATCCGAAAACAAAAGATTTGAAAGCCAAATTGAATGTTATGGGTTTGAACAATTGCCTCATTATTGACGGTAAGGAAGTTGATGTAAACTTTGCATTGGCAAGCCGCAACATCATTGGTGTTGACGTTTTACCGACAATCGGTGCCAATGTTTATGACATCTTAAGAAAAGACAAACTCGTATTAACAAAAGAAGCAGTTGATTGCTTGAAAGAGAGATTGACATGGTAAAAAAAGCTAAAGAAGAAAAAACAGTGTCAGCTTCAATGTATGATACGATTGTTCGTCCGGTTATTACCGAAAAATCTATGATGGTTTCGGAGAACGGAAAGGTAACTTTTATGGTTCCTTTAGATGCTTCGAAAGATGATGTTAAAGCTGCTGTTGAAGCAATCTTTAATGTTAAAGTAGAGAAGGTAAATACCATTCGTCAGTTCGGCAAGACCAAATTCTTCAGAGGTCGCAAAGGCGAACGCTCTGACTATAAGAAAGCATTGGTTACGCTTGCCGATGGTCAAAATATTGATGTTACAACAGGAATTTAATTATGACTTTGAAAACATTTAAGCCCACTTCTCCAGGTCTTCGTCAGCTTATTATTGTTGACAGAAGCGAACTCTATAAGGGAGAACCTGAGAAAACTTTAACCGTTGGTTTGAGAAAAACCGGCGGACGTGATAACTTCGGGCATGTCACAAGTCGGAGAATCGGCGGCGGTCACAAACGCAAGCTGAGAATTATCGACTTCAAACGTAATAAATTTGATTGTGAAGCTACAGTCGAGAGATTAGAATATGATCCGAACCGCACTTCTTTCATTGCTTTGATTAAGTATGATGATGGCGAAAAGGCTTATATTTTAGCTCCGCAAAGGTTAAAAGCCGGCGATAAAATCATTTCTGCTCAAAAAGCAGATGTTAAGCCGGGTAATGCTATGCCTTTGAAGAGCATGCCGGTCGGTACGATTGTTCACAACGTTGAGCTCAAGGCAGGCAAGGGCGGACAGCTTGTTCGTTCAGCCGGTTGTTATGCTCAAGTTGTTGGTAAAGACGCAGGCTATGCTCAGCTTAAATTAAGTTCCGGCGAACTCAGAATCGTTCGTGAGGAATGCTTAGCAACAGTTGGTGCTGTTTCTAATCCGGATAATCAAAACAAATCATTGGGTAAAGCCGGACGTTCGCGTTGGCTCGGTATCAGACCGGTTACCCGTGGTGTTGCAATGAACCCGGTTGATCACCCGCATGGTGGTGGTGAAGGCAGAACCTCCGGTGGCCGTCATCCGGTTACACCTTGGGGTAAACCGACTAAGGGTGCTAAGACTCGTTCTAACAAGAAGACAGATCGCTTTATTATGAGATCTCGTCATGATAACAAGAAATAAGGAGAAAGCTAAATGACACGTTCCGTATGGAAAGGACCTTTTGTAGACGGCTATCTTCTTAAGAAGGCTGACGCAGCTAGAACTTCGGGCCGTAATGAAGTGATTAAAATTTGGTCGCGCCGTTCAACGATGTTGCCGCAATTTGTCGGTTTGACATTTGGTGTGCACAATGGCCATAAATTTATCCCTGTACTTGTTACAGAAGAAATGGTTGGTCATAAATTCGGTGAATTTGCGCCTACAAGAACATTCTTCGGTCACGCCGCAGATAAAACAGCAAAGAAAGGTAAGTAATCATGGCAAATACAAATAATCAAAAAGAAGCCGCAAAGAGCTGTATGGCAACTTGCCGCTCGATTAGAACCAGCCCGAGAAAACTTAACCTTGTTGCTCAAACCATTCGTGGTTTAAGCGCAGAAAAGGCTGTTGCAGAGTTAACCTTCTCAAAGAGAAGAATAGCTAAAGTTGCATTACAATTGCTGAAATCTGCAATTGCAAATGCTGAAAATAACCATAACCTTAATATCGATAAACTCTTCGTTACAGAAGCTTATGTCGGTAAAGGGTTAGTCATGAAACGTATGCACGCACGCGGCAGAGGCAGAGGAGCTCGCGTTTTGAAGCCCTTCTCTTCAATGACCGTTGTCGTCACAGAGCGTGGGGAGTAAGTCTATGGGACAGAAAGTAAATCCTACAAGTCTTCGTTTAGGTGTAAACCGCACTTGGGACTCGCGTTGGTATGCTGATGAGAAGTTTACCGACTATCTCCACGAAGATTTAAAAATTAAAGAATTCTTGAAAGAGAAATTGGCTCAAGCCGGTATTAGCAAGATCGTTATTGAAAGACCTGCTAAGAAAGCCAGAGTTACAATTCACTCAGCAAGACCGGGTGTTGTTATCGGTAAGAAAGGTCAGGATATCGAATTTTTAAGAAAAGAAATTCAAAAACTGACATCTTCCGAAGTACAATTAAACATTTTAGAGGTCAGAAAACCTGAGTTAGATGCACAACTCGTTGCTGATTCTGTTGCACAACAGCTTGAACGCCGTGTTGCTTTCAGAAGAGCTATGAAACGCGTGATGCAATCTGCTTTGCGCTTAGGTGCAGAAGGTATTAAGGTTAGCTGCAGCGGTCGTTTGGGTGGCGCGGAAATCGCACGTACCGAACATTATCGCGAAGGAAGAGTTCCTTTGCACACGCTTCGCGCTGACATTGACTATGCAACCTCAACTGCTCATACAACTTATGGCGCCTGCGGCATTAAAGTTTGGATTTATAAGGGCGAAATTATGGCTCATGATCCGATGGCTCAGGACAAGAAGCTTAGTGAACAAAAGTAATAGTGAGGTTAGAATAAAATGTTAAGTCCAAAACGTATAAAGTTCCGTAAACAGCATAAGGGTCGTATTCACGGCCTGGCTAAAGGCGGATACGCTTTAAATTTGGGTGATTATGGTTTGAAGGCTTTGACTCCTGAACGTATTACAGCTCGCCAAATCGAGGCAGCTCGTCGTGCGATTACACGTGAGATGAAGAGAGCCGGACAATTATGGATCCGAATTTTCCCTGATGTTCCTGTGTCAGATAAACCGGCAGAGGTTCGTATGGGTAAAGGTAAAGGTGCTGTCGAATTTTGGGTTGCAAGAGTTAAACCGGGCCGTATTATGTTCGAAGCAAAAGGTATCGATGAAGAGACCGCGCGCAGAGCATTTGAGCTTGGTGCAGCAAAATTGCCTGTTAAAAGCAAATTTGTTAAACGCTTGAATTGCCAAAAAGGAGAAGCATAATGGTTAAAACAAAAGATTTACGTGCTATGAGCCTTGATGAATTGGAAGATAAATTGGTTCAAGATAAGAAAGAACAATTCAATTTACGCATCCAACAATCAACAGGGCAATTGACGAACACAGCGCAAGTTCGCAAGGTTCGCAAAGAAATAGCTCAAATCAACACGCTCATTTCTGAGCGCAAGAAGAATAGTTAGGAGAAAAAACATGCCTAAAAGAATTCTTCAAGGTGTTGTTGTTTCAGACAAGCAGGATAAAACTGTCGTGGTCAGAGTAGAGCGTCAGGTTATGCATCCTGTTTATAAAAAATTCGTGAAGAAGAGCAAAAAATATGCCGCTCACGATGAAAATAATCAGTTCAAGGTTGGTGATACGGTTTCGATTATCGAATCTAAGCCGTATTCAAAAACCAAAGCTTGGACCGTTGTTGATAACGCCTAAGAGAAAAGGAATATTAATATGATACAAATGCAAACCAACCTTGATGTAGCCGATAATTCGGGCGCACGTCAGGTGCAGTGCATAAAAGTTCTTGGCGGGTCCAAGAGAATGCATGCAACAGTGGGTGATGTTATTGTTGTTTCTGTTAAAGACGCATTGCCGAAAGGCCGTGTAAAAAAAGGTGATGTCTGCAAAGCTGTTATTGTCAGAACAGCCAGCGATATCCGCAGAAAAGACGGTAGTGTTATCCGTTTTGACAGCAATGCCGCAGTTTTGATCAACAAAGACGGTGAGCCGGTCGGCACACGTATCTTTGGCCCTGTTACAAGGGAATTGCGTGCAAAGAAATTTATGAAAATCATTTCATTAGCACCGGAGGTATTGTAATGCCGAAAATGAAAATTAAAAAAGGTGATCAAGTCATCATTATCTCAGGCGATGACAAAGGCAAAACAGGCGAAGTTTTGAAAGCTATGCCGAAAGAAAGCAAAGTTATCGTTTCTGGGGTGAATATGGTTAAAAGACATACCAAACCGAGCCAAACAAGCGCGGGTGGTATTATCACCAAAGAAGCAGCTATTCATGTTTCTAATGTTGCGATTGTCTCAAACGGCAAGCCAAGCAAAGTCGGCTATAAAAACGACAAAGGAACAAAAGTTCGCGTCGCTCGCAAAACCGGTGAAGTAATCGATAAATAGGAGAAAATTTTATGGCAAATTTTGAAAAATTATATAACGACGTCATAAAGAAATCTCTTGTGG
>OMQZ01000072.1 GCA_900313355.1 uncultured Rhodospirillaceae bacterium | reverse complement strand
TATCGGTGATGGCGCAGGGATTGCACTGTTTGGTTCAAACGACGGTGCTGTTGTGATTTCGGAGCCGGAAAACGGTATCTTTTCAAGCGAAACCTATTTTTACACCATGGATGATTGGAAAGACAGCTTGAGATTTACGCCTTTTTCACAGGCAGACAGCCTGTTTTTGATGACCGACGGAGTAACGGGATTCGCGCTAAAGAAAAACGCGCGCTCGCTTGAAAAGGGATTTATCGGTCCGATCAATCTGTTCTTAAAGAAAGAAACAAATGTCAAAAAAGCGCAAAAGGCTTTGAAAAATACGCTTGAAACACCGAAGGCAAAATCTTTGAGCGGTGATGACAAAACGATGATGTGGATTGATTTGAAATGACACAAACGCTGATTTATAATGCCATATTTGAAGACGGACATTTCGAGCGCGAAGCTTTGGGCGAGATGATTAACAAAGGCGGCGCGGCAGGAAAAATCTATAAAAGCCTGAGCCACCCGAATTTGGTTGCAAAAATTTTTCACGATAAAACAAAAAGCAAAACAAATCGCAAAAAATTGGAGGCAATGCTCCACAATAAGCCGAACATTCCCCATATTGTCAAAGAAAATAAAACTTTTGTTCAAATTGCATGGCCGGAAGCGGATTTGGAAGACGATGAAGGTTTTTGTGTGGGCTATTTGATGCCTTTTATTAACACAGATGACGCCGTTTCGCTCGACCATTTGATGCAAAAAGCCGTTAGGCAAAAACAGCATTTAACCGAGAGATATGAAGATCGTTTGACGGCGGCGTATAATGTAACGGCGATGGTTGCGGCTCTTCATCAATGCGGACACTATATTGTTGACTTAAAGCCGGCGAATGTTTCGGTTTATAAAAACAATATGTATGTGGCAATGTATGATTGCGACGGATTTTCAATTAACGGCGAGAATAATACAAGGTATCCGGCAGAATATGTGAGCGAAGAATATATTTATCCGGAGGGTATGCACCAAAATCCGGAAGATATGGGCGAAGATCAGGATAATTTTGCGCTGGCTGTGATTATTTTCAGGCTCTTAAATAACGGGATTCACCCGTTTGCGGGAATGCCACGCAAAAAAGACGAACAAATGCTTGATATTCAAACACGTATTGAAAAATATCATTATGCATACGGAATGTGGGCGGATACATATCAAGCGCCGCATCCGTACAGCATCCACGAATATTTCGATAAAAAAACGCTTGATATGTTTGAAAGATCGTTTGCTAAAAATCAAAAACGTCCGACGGCAAAAGAGTGGTTTGAACATCTAAAATATTTAGATGGGATCAAGAAAAAGTGTAAGAAAAATCCGAATCATATTTATTTTACAAACAAAGGCTGCGGACTGTGCGCCGTAGAAGAAAAGTTTAAGGCAAAAATTGCTTCGGTTAAAGAAGAAAAAGCGGCACCTCAAAAAATCAGAGGAATTGAGCTTGAGGCACTCACAACCGAAAAAAGAACAGCCTTGAAAAAACAAAAAAGACGCGAGTTCGTCCGCTTAAACAAGTTGGCGCTCGTTTTTATTTGTTTGTATTTCGCTTTTTGGGGTGTGTTGCCGGTTTATTTATATCGTTTTTCAAAAATTTTAACGGCAAACGGATATTTTATACAGATTTTGGTGTTGATGTTTTTGTTTAAGGCCGTGTTTTGGGCTTTGCTTAAAGTTCAGAAATGTTTGCCGCTGATGCAAAATCAGGTTTTAATGACAATGCTCAAAATTTATGCTTTAGTGAACGGTATCGTCGGCTTTTTAATCATCAATCGGATAGATTTTTCTTTTTTGAGTGTTTATTAAAAAAGGGGGATTCTTTTGAATCCCCTTTCTAGCACATAAATATCGGTGTAAGCGGACGCACGCGCGCTTGGCTGAAGTTGTTTTCAGAACTTCCGACATCTATCTTATCGAGTTTGACAACAAGGTTGCGGTTGTGAGCTTTCGGATCAAAAAAGCCCTTGGCGCGTAAAAGCATATATTCTTCCGGTGAAAGCACG
>OMQZ01000064.1 GCA_900313355.1 uncultured Rhodospirillaceae bacterium | reverse complement strand
TATCATATCAAAGGAGAGAAAAATGAGCAGAGATAAGGTTATTATCAAAACAAGCGTTATCGGGATTTTAACGAACATTTGTTTGGCAGTATTTAAGGCTTTTGTCGGCATGGTTTCAAATTCGATTGCAGTGATATTAGATGCTGTTAATAATTTATCTGATGCGCTTTCTTCCATTATCACGATTGTGGGCACAAAGCTGGCAGGCAAATTGCCGGATAAAAAGCACCCCATGGGATACGGGAGAATTGAATATTTGAGCGCGATGATTGTGGCCGGGATTGTGCTTTATGCGGGTATTACATCACTGGTGGAATCGGTTAAAAAAATTATTCATCCCGAAACACCCGATTACAGCGTGACATCACTCATTATTATCGCAGTGGCAGTTGTGGTTAAAATCGTTTTGGGAAAATATGTTAAAGCTCAAGGGCAAAAGGTTAATTCCGGGTCGCTCATTGCTTCAGGTTCTGATGCATTGTTTGATGCAGTGCTTTCGGCCTCGGTTTTGGTTTCTGCCATCGTATTTATATTAAGCGGTTTGTCACTTGAGGCTTATGTCGGCGCGGTTATTTCGGGTTTTATCATTAAATCGGGCATTGAAATGATGAGAGAAACGCTTGATGAGATTTTGGGCGCGAGAGCCGATAAGGAAATGACAAGCAAAATTAAACACCTTTTGGCTCAACATCCTCAGGTTCGCGGTGCTTATGATTTGATTATGTATAACTATGGTCCTGATAAATATTATGGTTCTGTTCATTTGGAAGTGCCGGATTTTATGAGTGCAAAAGAAATAGATGATTTAACGCGCCAAATGGAAACAAAAATATATGAAGAGACCGGCGTTATTTTAACGGGGGTTGGTGTGTATGCTTATAATACGCAAGATGATGAAGCTTTGAAAATCGAAAAAGAAATTAAACAGCTTGTGCTAAAGCATCATTGGGCCGTTCAGGTTCATGGATTTTATCTTAATATTAAAGCCAAAATGATGCGTTTTGATGTTGTGATGAGCTTTGGTGTTAAGGTAGAAGAAGCCCTTCAAATGCTCTATGATGAGTTAAAAAAGGACTATCCTGATTTTGATATCAAAATATCACCTGATGTTGATGTCTCAACTACAGATTAAGAGATGTGAAGGTTAGAATAAAAGACTTTTTTTGAAGATGGTTTTTGTGTTTTTTTTGAATTTTTTCCTTGATATTTCATTTGGATTATGATAGCTAAGTGCGTGTTTTCGGGTGTGTAGCTCAGGTGGTTAGAGCGCTACGTTCACATCGTAGAGGTCGCTGGTTCGAGTCCAGCCACACCCACCAAAATTAAAAGCCACTCCTTTCGGGGTGGCTTTTGTGATATTTCGCAAGTTATTCGGTAAATTTGATCGTTGAGGGGCAAAAAACAGAAAATTTCCGTAGCTTATCGAACTTTTGAATACCTCCTCCTTATAAAATAAGCACTTGCATGAGTTTAAGTCCAGTCGAGGCGCCAAGTTTTACAACGAATGGAATAATATGTTGTGTTTCATAAAATAATCTGGTATGGTAATAAAAAAACAAAAGGAAGGGGAGAATTAAATGAAAAAATATATAAAAACTCTAGCTTTACTTGTTCTTGTGGCATTTTCTAGCCATGCATGGGGAGAAGTACCACCCATTAACATTTCGACTCTTAATATGTTGAAAGAAAGCTTTAGGACAGATCAAAATAACACCGTTATTTCGGGGCTTTCTGTTGATTTTGCAACTGATATGTTAGCTAATGGTACAAAAGGAAAATCTTTGGAACAACTGGAAAAATTTCTTAATACTTCTGTGTATCATAAAAATATAGAGTTAGCAGAGAAGCTTAAAAAATTACCCCAAACTTTGGAAATATCAAATTCTATCTGGGGGAATAATTTTAAAGAATCATTTGAGATGTTATTGGAAAACACATTGAATGTCTCTGCCAATCCACTTCCAAACAATACGGATGTTATCAATACTTGGATTTCTGAAAAGACTCACAATAAAATTAAATCTATGCTAAAACCTGAGCCGACCGATCCATTGGATTTATATTTAGTGAATACTGTATATTTCAAGGATAGTTGGTTAAATCAGTTTGAGAAAACAAATACAAAAAAAGAAAAGTTTCACTCTATCAACGGAATGGATAAAGAAGTGTCGATGATGCATAAAACATCAAAAATTCTATATGCAGAAAATGATAAACTTCAATCCATAAAACTACCCTATAAAAATGGGGGATATATGACAATTTTCTTACCAAAGGAAAATGAGACCTCTATACTAGAAACGGCTAAGATTTTTTTGCAGAAGAATAAAACTAATACTTCCACTGATTTTAACACTTTTATAAGTAATTTAACACTAGCTGATCTAGATTTATCATATACTTCTCAAAAAGTAGTTTTATCTTTTCCAAAGTTTACAATTAATAAAGAAACAGATGTAAAAAAATTATTTCAGTCTTTTGGGATAACTGAAATATTTAAAAAAGACAATACAGATTTAGATACTATGGCATCATTGGGAGCATATGTAAGAGATATTAAGCAAAAAGCCATTATAGAGGTGGATGAAGAGGGAACAACTGCTGCTGCAACGTTAGTTTACGCACAAACAAAGGGTATTCGTAGGGGAAAACCTATTATTTACTTTACAGCAAACAGACCTTTTCTATTTTTTGTTGATCAAGGGGATTTCATAGGGATTTATACAGGGAAATAAAAGCAACAGTTTTTTCTTCTGGGGAAAACTTAAAACAGTTTTTGAATTTTGAAGGTCAATTCTTTGAATTCGGTTGAATTGTCTGCTCGATATAATTGCTCCTCACAAATAAAAAATCCTGCCTGCAGGTGGGATTTTTTGATTATGAGGTTTTGAGTTTCGAAAGGGTTTTTTGTTTACTTTATTTTTAAAATATGATATTATTATCATTGTCGATACAAAGTTGTATTGGGGAATTTTATGATGACAGAACGAACTCGTCAGCAGATGTTAAATTCAATGAGGGCTAACAAGACAAAGGTAGAAACTTTGCCTCATGATGGGCGTCGTTCAAATCAAGATGAGCTTTTAAAAGAGGGTAAAGAAATATTCGGCGGGGTATTGGCAAGTCGGATTGCTAATTCAAAGGCTGAGAAAAATGTCAGTATGGCAGATGATCTGTCGGTTGAGGAAAATGAAAAGCTCTTAGAAGAGCTTAAAAAGACGATGTGGCGTTTTGAGAATGTGAAAGATGATGTGGAAGTTCGAACGGCAGAGCCGCTTAAAAAATTAAAGCCGGGAGCGCTAATTATCATTAATTTTCCCGGAAATGGGACTTCTTTGACGGATAATTATGGAAATCCCCTTGAGGAAGAAAAGGTTAAGAATGGGGCAAAAGAAGCGGCTGAAAATTTTATGAGTGAATATGTAAAGCCAGCCGATATTCAAAAAGAAGAATGTCAGGTTGTGGGTTGCTATTATTCTCATAAGTTAAACGGATTGATAGAGGATTATAACCGAGCCGGCACTATTGCTCGAGGCATCGAAAAATTTTCAAATGTTTTTGACAGTTTAATTTCAAAAGACGGTCACAGATTGAAGGCAACAGAAGCCAAAAAAAATATGTCTCTGGTTAATTTGAGGGGTCAATGTTTCGGAACTTTTGTTGTGTCGGCTTTGGAAAAGTGTTTAGAAGAAAAACTGATAAACTTGGAATATGATCCTAATGAAATTGAGGCCATTCTGTCGAGTGTGCGTGCTGAGTTTTCAAGTTCGCCTGTTGATCTTGACAGGCAACCGAAGTATTTTCAAGTTGTGGCATATGCAAATGCTGCCGATACGCTGATTCCAACAATCGAAGGTTCTCCGAATTATCAGGAAGTTGCCGGATTTAGTGACGAAGAAGTCTATATGTCGGAACATAAACTTAAAGATTTCAAATTGCGTCCGAATTACAGGCTTTTGGTATGGAGCTCAATTGATTTGCCCTCAAAAGAAGAGATGCTTAAAAAATATCAGGCAGAATATGACACTGATGCTATTATTGAAAAGCATCTTAAGTCAGCTATGAATGGGCATGCTTTTACGACACTTCAAAAATCAGGTCAATATGCCCCAATTGAAAAAGCATTTAAGGAAAATATTGTCGCCTTGAAACACTCAACGAAGAAATTTGGTGGTCTTAAACGTGTTGAAGAAAATAAATCTCAAAAAAACGAAAGCATTGCCGTGCAAGCTCATATTGCTCAAAACGCAGGCAGATAAGATTTTCATTTTCAGGCTTGATTTTTTGATTTAGTGGTGATATAGATTTTCTCACTAAAAATATATTTCTGTCGATTATGAAAAAGTTTATAGAAGTAGCCTTGTGCTATGATTTCGACGGTACTCTTGCAGCCGGAAATATGCAAGAATATGGTTTCTTAAAGAAGCTTGGTATGTCTCCCAGAGACTTTTGGGCAAAATCAGATGAGATGGCGATCAATTGGAAAGCGGATAATAACCTCTGCTATATGAAGTGTATGCTTGAAGAGGCAAAAGCGAGAAAGATTGCTTTTAAGCGTGAGGATTTTGTTGCTTGCGGTCAGGATATCACTTTTTTTGAGGGTGTTGAGGAGTGGTTTGAGAGAATCAACGCTTATGCGCTTTCTAAGGGGATTATTTTATCGCACTATATCATTTCTTCGGGATTGGAAGAGATTGTGGAGGGCAGTAAAATCGCCAAACATTTCAAGCAGCTTTATGCGTGCAGTTTTATGTATAACGAATACGGAGAAGCCGAGTGGCCTGCCAGAATCGTTAATTATACGGACAAAACGCAATATCTGTTCAGAATAAACAAGGGCTGTTTAGACCCTCGCGACAGAAGCGTAAATGCTGTGATGAGCCATGAGGACAGGCCGGTTCCGTTTGAACATATGATTTATTTCGGTGATGGGGACACTGATGTGCCTTCGATGTCGATGCTCAAAAAGTTCGGCGGATATGCGGTTGCCGTTTATCAACCTTATCGCTCAAAGTCTAAGGCGCGTGCAAAAAAGCTTTTTGATGACGGGAGAGTTAATATCTATGCTCAGGCCGATTATTCTGCCGGTAAGAAAATCGACCGTTACATAAAGCATTTGATTTCCAAAATTGCTGCTGATGAGAAACTCGAGAATTTCAAGTAATTATGTTCTAGAAAAAAGCCGCCCCTGAAAAAGAGGGCGGTTGTTTTTTACATATTTTTAATATGGTTATGTTAATATCAAAATGAGTTCGTTTCGGAGAAAAAAATGCAAAAAAATTTATTGCAAAAAACGCTTTATGAAGTCTATCAAAAAAGGCAAGGATTAGGTTACGGGCTTTTTGAAAATAATGATATGCTTATCATTTCGTGGGAAAATCCGGCTCTGGCTTTTTTTAACAAAGTTCATTGTCATTCTTTTTCGCCTCAAATGTATGATTTATTATGTGAAAAATATGGAAAAACGGGGATATCAATTGCATCAGATCATCCGGTGGAAAATGTTGAAAATCTCGAGTTTGAAGGCATTTCTACAAGTATGTTGCTTGAAACATCGCAAACATTTGAAGAAAATCCGAATTTTGAAATTAAAGCCGTTCGAAATACAAAAGATGTTAAAATTTTTGTTTCTATTGCGGCAGAAGTTTTTAACATAGCGCAAAATCAAACTGATTTGGAAGAAGCCTTAAATCTTGATTTTAAGCTTGATTTTTGCCACAGGTATATCGGATTTAAAGATGGGGTTCCTGCGGGGGTTGTTGAATTTATTGAAGGGAGCGAGGCTGTATTTATTTGTTGGGTAGCGGTTAAAGAAAACTTCAGGCGACAGGGTTTGTGTTATGCTATGTTTGCACATGCCATTAATTTTGAATTGTCAAAAGGTTACCATCGTTTTATTTTAATATCTACGAAAGCCGGAAAATCTGTTTATGCCTCTTTGGGTTTTAAGGATTACGCTTTAAGGTATAATTATTATATGAAGGCACAAACAACGGAGAAAGAAAAATAAATGTCAAACACAATCTTAAAATCAAGGCGTTTTTTGCCTTTGATGGTCACGCAATTTTTAGGTGCCTTAAACGATAACCTTTTTAAGAATGCGCTTCTTTTGATGGTTACTTTAAAAATGGCAAGCCAGGCCGCTGTTCTTTCAAATATCATTGCTGCTCTTTTTATTCTGCCGTTTTTTGCGTTTTCGGCAACAGCCGGTGAAATTGCGGATAAATATGATAAGTCAAAAATTGCGAAGATTTTGAAAATTACCGAGTTGATGCTCATGATTGGGGCATGCGTGGTTTATAGAGCACACAGCTTGTTCGGACTTGTGGTGCTGCTCGGGCTTATGGGGGCGCAGTCAGCCTTTTTCGGACCTGTGAAATATGCTCTGTTGCCTGAACATTTG